>MGXW01000067.1 GCA_001801495.1 Gammaproteobacteria bacterium RIFCSPHIGHO2_12_FULL_37_34 | reverse complement strand
TCCTTCTAGTATGCAGGGGTATTATCACAATCCACAAGCAACGCAGGCTGTTTACCATGATGGTTGGTGGGATACGGGTGATCTTGCTTATTTAGTCGATGGGGAATTATTTATTACGGGTCGTCGAAAAGATTTAATTATTAAAGCAGGAAGAAATCTTTATCCTGTTGAGATTGAAGAATTAGTAGGTGGAATTTCTGGTGTGCGCCAAGGCTGCGTGATTGCTTTTGGTGTGAATAATATCGAAAGAGGAACAGAGCAACTGATGGTTGTTGCTGAAACACAGGAAAAAAATAGAAAAAAACGCGATGAAATTTCTCGGGCAATTCAAAAGATTATTTCAGAAAATTTAAATATTGTTCCGGATCAAATCATTTTAGTTGCTCCACGCACTGTTCCTAAAACATCGAGTGGTAAATTACAACGTGCGGCATGCAAATCAATGTATGTAGAGGGAAAGTTAAATGGCATACGTTTGCCTGCTTGGATGCAAGTAGCAAAACTCGCTTGTCAGTGGTTCATCACTAAAAGCATTTCTTTTTTAACCACATTATTTAAATTCATTTATACTGTTTATGTTGTGTTTCTTATGATTATTAGCCTCATCCCAATTTATCTGATTGTTTGTGTCACTCCGCGCGAATTTGCTGTAAAAGTTTGTCAAATAAGTGCGAGATGGTTACGCCGATTTTGTTTTTGCCCTATCAAGGTAATCGGTTCAGAAAAATTAATAGTATCTTCACCCATGTTATTTGTTGCTAATCACTCAAGCTATGTGGATTCATTCATTTTAATAGAAATCTTGCCATTACAAACTCGTTTTGTGGGTAAAAAAGAATTATTATCCACCCCTATTTTACGTACGTTTATGAAGAAACTAGGTTATCTATCTGTGGATAGACTTGATTTATCCAAGGGATTAGAAGATACCAAACGAATTGAACAAGTGCTTAAATTAGGTCAGAATGTGCTTATTTTTCCTGAAGGAACATTTGGCTATGCTTTAGGATTGCGTCCATTTCGCCTAGGTGCTTTTAAAATTTCGACGGAGCTACAAATGCCTATTTGTCCTCTTGCTTTAAAAGGAACGCGATCTATTCTTCGAGCGGAGGAAAAATTGCTAAAACCAAATCGAATAACCATTACGATTTGTGATCCTATTACACCAAGCGGTAATGAATGGCAAGATGTTACACGATTGCGTGATACGGTGCGCGGTCATATTGCACAATATTGTGGAGAGCCTGTATTAGATTTGATTGCGGCACAAACGGTTGCGCCTCGGCGACCATTAGATTAAACCAGGTGCTCTCATTTAAGACTCTAAGGAAATCATTTGAGAAATCATAAAGCTATTATTTCGATTGCCGCCTGGTGTTTATATGATTGGGCAAGTTCTTCGTTTGCTATTATTGTGACAACATTTATATTTGCTACCTATTTCACGACAAAGGTTGCGAGCGACCATATTGTAGGTACGTATCAATGGGCAAATGCCATAGCGCTTGCTGGTGCTATTATTGCATTAGCTAGCCCCATATTAGGTGCGATTGCTGATCGAGGGGGGCACCACAAGCAATGGCTGTTTTTTTTCTCTTGGCTTTGTATTATAAGCACAGCATTGTTATGGTTTTCTTATCCGCATCCGAGGTCAGTTTATTTTACATTAACATGTGTTGTGTTCGGTACCATTGGGTTAGAAGTTGCATTGGTGTTTTATAATGCTTTTCTGACTTATATCGCACCAAGAAATTATGTCGGACGTATTTCGGGATGGGGTTGGGGATGTGGTTATCTCGGCGGTATAGTTGCACTTTTAATTACCTTATTTGTTTTCGTCAAGAATAATATTTTTTCTTTAGATGCAAGTACTGCTGCTCAAATCCGTATATGCGGTCCTTTCGTCGCAATATGGTATGCTTTATTTTCTCTGCCCTTATTTTTTTTGGTACCAAGCATCTCTCATACGGCGCGCCCATTATTACAAGCTGTGCGAGCAGGGTGGCAAGAATTGCGTTCCACATTGAAAAAAATTCCACAGGAAAAAAACGTTTTTCTTTATCTGGTTGCACATATGGTTTATGCCGATGGGTTGAATACATTATTTGCATTTGGTGGAATTTATGCGGCAGGAACATATGGGTTATCATTTGAAGAAGTATTAATTTTTGGTATCACGATGAATACGACCGCGGGCTTAGGTGCCATTTTATTTGCGTGGGTAGATGATTATTTTAGTTCGAAGCGTACCATTATTATTTCATTGATTTGCTTAATTATATTTGGCATTCCTATACTTTTTTTACATGATAAATATATTTTTTGGGGAGTTGCATTATTATTGTGTCTGTTTGTTGGTCCGGTACAATCGGCTAGTCGTTCACTCATGGCTCATTTGATTTCTAATAAAGAAATTTCTACGGAATGGTTTGGTTTGTATTCATTATCGGGTAGAATTACTGCATTTATGGGACCCTGGTTATTAGGGTTGATGACCATGTTGTTTAATAGCCAACGTGTGGGTATGGCAACCATCATGGTGTTTTTTGTGATAGGAATGATATTATTGTTACCTGTACGGGTATTTTATGATAGAGATCTGGCTTAATGAAAAAGGTAAAGGTATATAATTATGAGTCAAGTTCAAGCGATTAGTGATGCCTCATTTGAAAATGATGTGATTAAATCGAAATTACCAGTAATAGTTGATTTTTGGGCACAATGGTGCGGGCCTTGTAAAGCGTTGACGCCTATTGTGGAAGAAGTCGCATTAAAATATGTTGATAAAGTAAAATTCGTCAAATTAAATGTGGATCAAAATCCCTCTACACCGCCTAAGTTTGGAGTTCGCGGCATACCTACCCTCATTCTTTTTCAAGATGGGCAAGTGAAAGCAACCCAAGTGGGATTACTGAGTAAGGCAGATTTAATTCAATTTATTGATAGCCATACGTGTTAGTTTGCACATTCTGATACGCTTTTGGCATGTAAGTTTTAAATGCGGCCCCCCTAGAACTTTTTTAAAATTAGTGGTATTTTGAATAGGTCGATAACCCCATTTTTACCTGTTTTAACAATATCCATTGAAGTTTAATGTTTGTGGTTATCAGTCGTGTCACGACCTTCGTTAGGACACTTCTGTAAATAAATCAATTAATTAATTAATTTTATTTTTAGGATTTAAATCATTATGAATTTAAGTGAACTCAAAAAGAAGAGTGCAGCAGAACTGGTTACTTTGTCCGAGCAATACGGATTAGAAAATATGGCTCGCTCTAGAAAACAAGATATTATTTTTGCCATATTAAAAGAGCATGCTAAGCGTGGTGAAGATATTCATGGCGATGGTGTATTGGAAATACTCCAGGATGGGTTTGGATTTTTACGCTCTGCTGAGGGTTCTTATTTAGCAGGTCCGGATGATATCTATGTTTCTCCTAGCCAAATTCGCCGCTTTAACTTGCGTACAGGAGATACCATTTCAGGCAAAATTCGTCCCCCCAAAGAAGGGGAACGTTATTTTGCACTTTTGAAAGTAGATGAAATTAATTTTGAGGCACCGGAACATGCTAAGAATAAAGTTTTATTTGAAAATCTCACGCCATTATTTGCTGAGAAACGACTTAAAATGGAGTTGGGCAATGGTAGCACGGAAGATATTACTGCTCGTGTCATTGATTTAATTGCTCCGTTTGGTAGGGGTCAACGTGGTTTGATTGTATCACCACCTAAAGCTGGTAAGACCATGATGTTACAAAATATTGCGCATTCCATCGCGCATAATCACCCCGAATGTTATTTGATCGTATTGTTGATTGACGAACGCCCAGAAGAAGTCACAGAAATGTCGCGCTCGGTTAAAGGCGAAGTGATTGCTAGTACGTTTGATGAACCAGCCAATCGTCATGTGCAAGTTGCAGAAATGGTGATTGAAAAGGCCAAACGTTTGGTTGAACACAAACGTGATGTAGTCATTTTGCTTGATTCGGTCACCCGTCTTGCGCGTGCTTATAATACGGTTGTGCCGGCTTCTGGAAAAGTATTAACAGGTGGTGTCGATTCAAATGCTTTGCAACGCCCTAAGCGCTTTTTTGGAGCAGCGCGTAACATTGAAGAGGGTGGCAGTTTAACCATTATTGCGACGGCTTTAGTTGAAACTGGTTCTAAAATGGATGATGTGATTTACGAAGAATTTAAGGGTACCGGTAACATGGAAATTCATCTTGATCGGCGTATTGCTGAGCGGCGAGTTTATCCTTCGATTAATATTAATCGTAGTGGTACGCGACGCGATGAAAAATTTGTTGATAAAGACGATCTACAAAAAATGTGGATTTTACGTAAACTATTGCAGCCTATGGAAGATGGCGCAATTGAATTTTTGATTGACAAAATGAAAGATACGAAAACGAATCATGAATTTTTTGATGCAATGAAAAAATTCTAGGGATGTTCTAAGAATTCTAGAGACGTTATGGAAGACTTTTCTTATACGATTCATAATCAGGAACAACTGTATCACGCTTTATATGATTTACCACTTCCTTATGCCAGTCAGTGTGTGCAAAAAGCTTTGCAGGACCCTGTTTTTTGTGATCGAGTTTTACTTAAAGTATTTCAATTTGCCATACTTGAAACGAATTTATTTATTGAATTTGTTAATCGCGGTATTGATGATGCTATACGAAAAACGTTAATTGACCCAGAGGAGCTTGTTTCTTTTTTAAAAAAGCGTCTATTAGAAGGTCATTGTAATTATCGTTACGAGATGTCAGACCATATCTTCCAGGATTTGCTTTGGGAGCCCATCGTCGCTATTTTAAAACCCCAGAATAAAATGGATTCCACCGATCAATTACTAGCTTCTCGGCTATTAATCATGAGCTCTATTATTCTCATTATTGCGGCAAAATGGCTGCCTGAAAGTTGCGTCGAAAAAATGTTTCCTGATTACTTAGGGGTGAATGTTTTAAAGAGAATAGGAAAATTGTCTTTACAAAATTGGGCGTTGTTTTGTCCGGAAACTATTCCTGTTTTATTAAAATTAAGCATGGATCCTCATGTGAAACATGACAAAGCCCAATCTACTTTGCTGGGTAAAATCATTATCTTTGAAGTGTGTGAGCAACAACATGCTACTTCGAATATAGATGCTCGCGCAAGTTATTATATTCCTTTGTTATTAAGTTATGGCGCCAATCCTAATTTTAGTTTGTTTTTTACAGGGCAATTAGGATTAGGTTGGGGAATGTTTTCTTTATTAAAGATTTGGATGATATCAGGAAACATGATGATTGATCATTGCACGGCGCATGATATTGA
>MGXW01000066.1 GCA_001801495.1 Gammaproteobacteria bacterium RIFCSPHIGHO2_12_FULL_37_34 | reverse complement strand
ATGTAAAATTGCAGATGATAATATTGATAGCCCATATAGCCAAATGCAAAGATAGTTAGTAATAGTGTGACCCACTCAAACCAAGGCATATTAATTGATTTTAGTCCATACCAAATCATTATTAAGAATAGGGTGGGAATAATATTAAAAAATTGAGCAAATAAAATAGCAGACCATTTTTGATCTTGATAAACAGAATAAGACACAATATAAGGTAACAAGATACCAAGAACTAATATCACAAGAGGAATCACATGCTGCTGTTTTGGTGCAGTCAAGGGTTTACTCCTGTTCTTCTAAGAAACTACGCAATTGTTCTGCACGGGATGGATGACGAAGTTTTCGCAATGCTTTTGCTTCAATTTGACGAATACGCTCGCGAGTCACGTCAAATTGTTTGCCAACTTCTTCTAACGTGTGATCAGTATTCATATTAATACCAAAGCGCATGCGTAACACTTTTGCTTCGCGAGGAGTGAGCGAACCCAATACTTTTTGAACAGCTTCAGATAAGCCATAATTGGTGGCAGCATCAATAGGGGACATGGTGCCGATGTCTTCAATAAAATCGCCTAAATGGGAGTCTTCATCATCACCAATGGGGGTTTCCATGGAAATAGGTTCTTTAGCGATTTTCAGAATTTTACGAATTTTATCTTCTGGAATGCTCATGCGTCGACTAAGTTCTTCTGGCGTAGGTTCTTGGCCAGTTTCTTGTAACAATTGTCGAGAAATACGATTCAATTTATTGATGGTTTCAATCATGTGTACGGGAATACGGATGGTGCGTGCTTGATCAGCGATTGATCGTGTGATGGCTTGACGTATCCACCACGTAGCATAAGTTGAAAATTTATAACCACGCTGATATTCAAATTTATCAACGGCCTTCATCAAACCAATGTTACCTTCTTGAATGAGATCAAGAAATTGTAATCCGCGATTGGTATATTTTTTCGCGATAGAAATCACTAAACGTAAGTTAGCTTCAACCATTTCCTTCTTTGCGCGGCGTGCTTTTGCCTCACCAATGGAAAGTCGTCGATTGACTTCTTTTATTTCAGCAATGGGCATACGCATTTGCTCTTCAAGCGTAATTAATTTTTTCTGTGCGCGACAAATATCGGGCATGTATTTTTCAAGGTCATGAAAAGTAGCATTATTCTCGTATTGTTGTATCCATTGGAGATTGGTTTCATTGTTGATAAATGAATTAACAAAAGCTTTGCGTGGTAATTTACCTTTATTTACACATAAATCCATAATGGTGCGTTCTTGAAATCGAATTTCATCAAGCATACTACGCATTTTTCTGGATAATTTATTAAATTGTCGCGGCGATAATTTAATGTCCATGAAGTATTTAGCTAAGTCTTCACGTTTGGATATAAACTTTTTATGTTTTTTCCCGAATTTCTTTTCTAGCGTTATTATTTCATTATATAGTTTACGTAATCCTTCAAATCGTTCTTTAGCAAAATTTAAATCGAGACCAGCATCATCATCAAATGGATCCGCTGTACCCTCCCCTTCTTCACTCTCTTCTTCAGCTGCAGGCAAAGCTGATTCTGCTTCCTTACCTCCTTCTCCACTTTCTTCTTCACCTTCAAGATCAGGTTCGATATAACCACTAATGACATCACTTAAACGCAAGTCACCTTTTTCAACACGATCAAAATCAGTTAATACTTCAGCAATCATTTGTGATTGGTAAGCAAGTGTTGTAAGCATCTGGTTAATGCCTTCTTCAATCCGTTTTGCGATGGCAATTTCACCTTCACGAGAAAGCAATTCAACTTTGCCCATTTCTCGCATATACATTCGTACGGGGTCAGTGGTGCGGCCAATTTCGCTATCTACCACTGCCAAAGCGTTAGCTACTTCTTCAGCTGCAACCTCATCGGTAGCAACAGCAGCTTCATTTTCAGTTAAGAGGAATTCTTCAATTTGAGAAGGTTCTTCAGCAACGCGAATACCCATATCGTTAATCATGCTGATGATATCTTCAATTTGTTCAGGATCGGTAATATCAGCAGGAAGATGATCATTTACCTCAGCATAAGTCAGATAGCCTTGTTCTTTTCCACGGGTTATCAAATCTTTGAGACGAGATTTTTGGGATTCTTTTTGCGAATCTTGATCCATAGAGGTACCTTATAAATATGATTATATTTAGTATAAATCAAGCCGACAAACTTCGCTTCAGTTTTTGCTTTAAACCCGAGTATCGTTTAAGCTTACAGAGCCAAGCTATTCATTTTTTATTGATAACCACAAAAAACTCATCCCTTTCGGATTTTTTGTTAAAGCGGACATCCTGTCCGCTTTTTATCAATAAAAAATGAATAGCTTGGCTCTGTAAGCTTAAACGATACTCAGGAAAGTTTTATAGTATAGCATATATTTAAGCATTTCTTGTCACATCATCTTCGGCTAACGTTTTCTTTTTACTGATGTAATCAGCTAATTTTAGTTTTTCTGGATTTGTTAAACCAGCGCCCGCAGCTTTTGAAAGTAATGTATTGATTTCATTATCAAATTCAGAAAAAGACAATTGCCGAATGGCGCCTAAAAACCCATTTGCCACACCATTTTCAGGAATAAGGTGGTTCCAACTTGCTAATTCTACCAGTAAAGCTTCTTCAGGTTGATGACGCCAATGTTCAATTAATCCACCTGTTGTTATACCAGGTTTTTGTTGGATAAGCTGAATGAGCTTGATGAGTAAAGTATGCTGGGGCAAATTGTTCATCAATAATGGTTGAGGGAGCTTATTGATAAGCGTTGGGCATTGGATGAGAAGTGCGAGCGCTAATCGAAGTGATGCTGATAATTTAATTTGAGGTTGGGAAGGAGTAGATGATACAGTTGCCGCCACCCTCGATTGTTTCAATTGTTGTTTAAGACTATTGAGGCTAACTCGCGCACGTTTGCTCAATTCTTCCAATAAAATATCTTGAAAAATTCCTGTGGGCAATTGTTTGATGTGATTCATTGTATTTGTGGCAAAGCGAGCACGTCCTTCCATGGTTGTCATGTCACTTTGTTCATTTAATGTTTGTAAAAGAAAATCGGATAAAGAAAGAGCATGATGAAGCAATTCTTCGAATTGAATAGGGTTTGTTTTACGAATGAAACTATCAGGATCTTCACCATCGGGTAAAAATAAAAATCGAATTTGTAAATGATCTTGCATAATAGGCAAAAGCACTTGCACAGCACGCCAAGCAGCATGTTTACCTGCCGCATCGCCATCAAAACAAAAAATGATTTCAGATGTATAGCGAAATAAGCGTTGTAAATGATGTTCTGTAGTCGCCGTTCCTAATGTTGCAACGGCATAGGTAATGTTGTGTTGAAAAAGAGCTACAACATCCATATAACCTTCTACAATTAAAATATGATTTAATGTTCGATTGGCTTTAATGGCATGATATAAGCCATATAATTCATGTCCTTTTTGAAAAAGAATAGTTTCAGGCGAATTTAAATATTTTGGTTCGCCCTCGTCAATAATCCGTCCTCCAAAGCCAATGATACGCCCGCGATGATCGTGGATGGGAAACATAATACGATCACGGAAGCGATCGTAATACTGATGGGCTTCTTCACGTTTAATAATTAATCCAGCATCTAATAAATGTTTTTTATCAGCATCTGTTTTTCCAAATTGATCTAGCACATGACTCCAACTATCAGGTGCATAACCAATCATAAATTGTTGAGCAATAGCGCCTGATATTCCTCGTTTTTTTAGATAGGAGATAGCGCGTGTTGACTGT
This sequence comes from Gammaproteobacteria bacterium RIFCSPHIGHO2_12_FULL_37_34, assembly GCA_001801495.1. Classification (GTDB taxonomy): domain Bacteria; phylum Pseudomonadota; class Gammaproteobacteria; order DSM-16500; family DSM-16500; genus Aquicella. Next base: position 1,537 of record MGXW01000066.1, on the reverse strand, counting down.
CGCATGTGATCGTAATAATAAGTAGTGATGGTTTGCATGAGCTCGTGTAATGTAGAAACGGAATGATTTTTTTTAATGGATTCATGAGTGTGGGGAACATCCATACCTGCATATTTGGCGAGTGCTTCAATTGCTTCCGGAAAGTTTAAATGATCATGTTGCATCATGAAGTCAATTGCATTACCATGTGCTCCGCAGCCAAAACAATAGTAAAATTGCTTGGGTTGGCTGACAGAAAATGAAGCAGATTTTTCATTATGAAAAGGACAACAAGCAAAATAATTGTTACCTGATTTTTTACGCAAGGGAATTTGTGCATTAATTAAGTCGACCAAATCAATTTTGGCTAACAATAAATCGATAAATTCGCGTGGAATGGTGCCAGTCATGGGGTTAAAATACTACCTAGCGTTGTTGGATAAGCTAGATGGTATAACAAATTTTAGACGCGTGCATTATTTTACATTGCTCAAAAATGAGGGGTAGATATGTTTGAAGAATATTTAAGTAAAAATGGGCAGTGTTTAAAATTGACGCCAGAAACAACAATCCCGCTTGATATGTCTGCGCTCGTTTCTTTTATCAAAAAGCATCCTGATATTACTGATCTCAATTTGTCAGGATGTGGAATAAGAGACGAACAAGTGAAAATATTTGTGGAAGCGCTTCAGGATAACCATATCCATCTCATTACTCTTAATTTAGGATTGAACCAGATTAGTGATCAAGGCGTAGAATATTTGGTGGAAGCGCTTTTGAAGCATCGTATGTGGCTTACTAAGTTATTTTTACTCTCTAATCAGATAGAGGATAAAGGAGTAGCAGCGCTTGCAGATGTACTTGATGATAATCATTTGACTGAATTAAGCTTGTCGCAAAATAAAATTAGTGATCAGGGAGTAGAAGTGCTTGCGCGAGCACTTGAAGGCAATACTAGTTTGAGATCTCTTTATTTAAGAAATAATCAGATAACGGATAAGGGGGCTAAAGCTTTTGCGCGTGTATTTGAAAAGAATACCAGCCTTACCGCACTTTTTTTAGGTGACAATTCAATAGGGAATCAAGGTGCGGAAGCTTTACTTGATGTATTAAATCGAGGCAAATCCAGAACGCTTGAGTTGCAATGCTCTAATGTGAGTAATGAGATCACAAAACAAATTAATAATCAGAATCTTGATATGATTGGCCTCACTATTTTGTTTAAGAACTACCGTATAGATAACGATAGTGATAGTGATAGTGATGAAGAGAGACTTGATCAGCGTGCAAACAAAAGGAATGCGGATGGGTTTTTTCATGCTTCTACATCCAAAAAATTAAAAGTTGATACTGATCCAGCAGTTCCCGCTGATGATGAGGTTCAAGAGGAAGTGGCACGAAGAAAAAGAAATGCCGATCAATTTTTTACTGCTGATCGCATTTCAAAGAGTCAGGAACGAGAATTGAAAAAACAAAAACCTGGTTTTTAGAATTTGGAGAATCTTCAATGAACTATGTTATTGCTTATGTGAACGAGGGACGTCGCGGCCACGGATGG
>MGXW01000065.1 GCA_001801495.1 Gammaproteobacteria bacterium RIFCSPHIGHO2_12_FULL_37_34 | reverse complement strand
ATGATCACAAGCATAGTTAGCTGCATTCTCCTTAATAAAAGTCTGGATATCGCTTGATCTAACACCACGTAAAGATTCTCTATCAATTTCAATTGTAAATGGTTCGCAATTAATCGCCTTGGTTTTTATTGCCTGATATATACTTTGCATATATAAAATCTCCTCATCATTATTATAAAAAACACGGCGAAGTGTATCATAGCTAAAATAGCTGTTCAATCAGGCGATTTTGGATTATTATTTACACTCACAACTGTTAGCAATATATTTACTTCTTGAGAAATCTCTTGATAACTCTTTTCTGCGCCTTCTAGCTGATTCTTGATTCTAGCGAGATTTTGGCTAGTTTCATCGCTAGATTGGAGGGCTTGCTTTGCCTGAACTAATTCTTGTTTAGCATTCACCCAATCTACTTCTGCTGCCATAATCCGTTGACCGAATTGCAGTGGATCCGCCTCCTGTTCATTCAGTAATTGATTAAAATCCACTGCTGCACTTAATATTGTTTCGCATTGCTTGCTGGTTATCCGCTGAGATTGACATTCCGCTGATTGTTTCTGTAAAAAATGGGGGTGCGTCATTAAATAAGAATATGGAAAATCCTCTGCCTGACATCCCATCAGGACACTTAACAACACTATAAAAATAATTCGAATCATATTATTTAAACAAAGAATAAGATATACCACTTTCTGTTAAAAGAGAGATAAAAGGTAAGGATACTAAAACCAAACCAATAATAAAAAGGTAAATAACCGTACTGATCGGCACCATTAAAGGGCTGCGCTTATGTTCAATATATTTAATAATAGTAGCAAACAGAAAAGCACCGCCGATAACAAAACAGGTGGTGCTAATCAAATCGGATAACAATCCTATCGGCTCCAGTAAAGTTTCGGCAACTTTACCCACTCCTAATTCTCGATTTCCAGCAGCTCTGTTTACTGGTATTGAAAGAAGAGGAAAAAAGTATAAAATAAATATCATTTCACTCATAGGAACTTTATACTCAGAATAGAATCATACTCGGAGTATATTAATACTTTATGATAAAGTTTCCAACATCAGATCTACCCTTTTCAGAATATATTCATCATTGCCGCACGCTCATCGCAGAACGCCGCACCGATTTGCAACGATTCCATGTACATGAAAAATTCATTATCGATGTAAACAGTCCTTATGAGCTCATACCGGACAAACCCACCTATTCAGATGGTAAACTAAAATATGGCGCTTTATTGTTACATGGATTATTTGATTGCCCATTTTCATTAAAAGATCTTGGTGAATGTTTAAAATCAAATGGGATTTTATCTCATGCAATCCTGTTGCCAGGACATGGTACAAGACCTGAAGATTTATTAAAAATTTCATATCACGAATGGATAGAGGCGCTTCATTACGGGATTAAAACGCTACAGCAACGAGTAGAAAAAATATATTTAGTAGGCTATTCAACTGGCGCCACCTTATCTGTGTATCAAGCTTTACAAGATAAGCAAATTGCCGGAATTATTTTGTTAGCACCTGCCTTAAAAATTAAAGCACCTATCGATATTTTATTAAATTGGCGTCACCTGATAAAATGGATAAGAAATAAAAAACAATGGGTTTGTTACGAAGATGAAATTGATTATGCGAGATACCAATCAATTGCTTTTAATCCTGTTATTCAACTCACCATGTTAATGCGCGTCATCAAAGAATTAGCGCGCCAACAAACGATAACCTGCCCTGTTTTTATTGCAACTAGTCGTGAAGATGAAACCATATCGAGCGAGGAAGCGCTTCGCTTCTTTTCTCAGTTATCTCATCACAATAATCAGTTATTACTTTATTCATCACGCAACTATCTGCATTCTGATCCAAGAATTGTAACCCGACCCACTCTCAATCAACAATCACACATTAAGCACTTTTCCCATGTCTCCATTCCTTTTGCTCCTCATAATGTGCATTATGGTAAGCAAGGAGATTATTTTTATTCGCGGCATCAATACACACAGGAATACACTTTTGGTGCTTATAACCGTCTTGAAATACAATTGTTTGATATACTTTATAACTTAGGTATCGTTCGTGAAAAACGTCGCGAATTGACTTACAATCCTGATTTTGATTTCATGGCAAATAAAATTGTTGACTTTATTGTAAAAAATTAGGAAATGTACAATAGCATAAGGGAAGAGCGAAATGCAGATTTTTTGCGCTGTTTTGTATATGGCGAATAATCAACTTCTATCTGCATCAATAGATGGCAGTTGGTGGTCATTTAACGCTTACGAAAAAAATATTCGTAATCATTTTCCCCGTGTTGCAGAATTAATAAAAAATCAAATCGGTATTCATATGCTGAAATGGGATAGGGGTTTTTATTATGCTTTTGTATTTGAAAATAAAACAGCTGTTCTAGCATTAGACCAAACCATCTCGGATCATGCTGCCTATAGTATATACCAACATCTTCAACCCATTACTCATGTAAAAGAACTACAAACATTCATTTCAGAACCAGATGAAGCCATACAATCAAAAGCAGATAAGATAGAAGCAGAATTAAAAGAAGTGAAAAATATCGCTCTAAATAATATCAATAAAATTTTAGAAAGAGGTGAAAAAATAGAGAGTTTAGTCTCCCAAACATCTGATCTTGCAAACCAAACGGTCGAATTCAAAAAAAAATCTGACCATTTAAATAGAACATGCCCTGGTTTGTTCTCCGTTTTTAGCACCATCTCTAGTTATATTTGGAAAACGCCAGCATATGAATATCATGAAATTGTGCATAGAAGAAAAAATAAATAATTTTGATCATTTTTTAGGATAAACCAACCAGTGCAACAACATCATGCCTGCGCCAATCGTTATCGCACTATCTGCCATATTAAATATAGCAAAGTGCCAATCGCCTAAATGGAAATCGAAAAAATCAACTACATAACCATATAACACCCTATCCCAAACATTGCCTAATGCACCACCTAAAATCAAATTCAAAGAAATACATAACCAGTAATCACGTACGGATAATCGCCATAACCAAACAAGAATAACAACGCTCACGACAACTGCTAAACTTCCTAAAAAAATGTTTTGCCACCCTGAGGCTGAATTTAAAAAACTAAACGCAGCACCCGTATTAAAAGCTACTGTTAAATTAAAAATAGGTAAAATAGAGAATGGTTCGCCCATTATCAAATGATCAATAACCCAGATTTTTGCAAATCGATCAAGAGCAAGTATAACAATCGCTAACCATAACCACGCAAAGCCTGATGAGAAAATTTTTTTAAGCATATTCCCGTGATTCTCCTACCCCAGAAATATTTTCTACACAGCGCCCGCAGATACCTGGGTAGTTTGCATGCGTATTGACATCGCTACATCTATGCCAACAACGTTCACACTTAGCATGAGCAGTTGCCTCAATTTTTAGCGCAAGACCTACAATATCTGTCATGACTGCATGTGTTGGAGCAGAATGATCGGGAATAACTTTTGCCAACGAGGTAATGAGTACAAAGCGTAATTCATCGCCTAACACATCGAGTTGATCTTTTAACTGTGGGCTACAATACAAGTACACTTCCGCTTCTAGCGCTGATCCAATTTTGCCAGCATTCCGTTGATTTTCAATTTCTTTATTGACAGCATCTCGTACTGCGCGAATCTTATCCCAATAGGACTGCCCCATTAATTCATGTGCTGAAAGTTCTGCTAATGACGTATACCACGTGGTCAACAATACAGAATCCGCCGTTTGCCCCGGAATATATTGCCAAATCTCTTCTGCAGTAAAACTAAGTAGAGGAGCCATCCAACGTACCAACGCATGAACAATATGATATAAAGCCGTTTGTGCAGATCGTCTACCTCGACTATTGGTTTCCATTGTATATTGGCGATCTTTAATAACATCAAGGTAAAAACCACCCAAATCAGTCGCGCAGAAATGATGTAGCACTTGTACAATTAAATGAAATTGATACGTCTCATAAGCCTGAAGAATTTCTTCTTGAAGAAGCCTGGTTTTATCGACTATCCACCGATCCAACATCAGCATATTATCCGGTTCAAGTAAATGCATACTAGGATCAAACCCGTGTAAATTAGCTAGTAGAAAACGTGCTGTATTTCTAATACGCCGATACGCGTCCGACGTGCGTGTCAAAATTTCATTCGAAGCATTAATTTCATAACGATAATCAATCGATGCCACCCATAATCGCAAAATATCTGCCCCTAAATTTTTAATGACTTCATCAGGTGCAATGACATTGCCTAATGATTTAGACATTTTGCGTCCCTGTCCATCTACGACAAAACCATGGGTTAAAACTGCGCGATAAGAAGCTTGCTTGTTGATTGCTACTGAAGTTAACAAAGAAGATTGAAACCACCCACGATGTTGATCAGAACCTTCTAACACAATATCTGCTGGAAAAGTAAGTTGAGGATGCTGTTTTAATACACACTCATGTGACACACCCGAATCAAACCAAACATCTAATACATCTTTTGATTGTACATATTGATCTGCATCTTTACCCAATAAAGCTACTTGATCGAGTTGATACCAAGCCTCTATTCCTTGTTGTTCGACCAACTGCGCTACTTTTTCCATCAAATCAAGTTGTTTTGGATGTAATTCCCCTGTTTCTTTATGCAGAAATAATGCAAGCGGCACACCCCAAGCACGTTGTCTCGAAATACACCAATCAGGACGATTCTCTATCATCCCCATGATACGAGATTTACCCCAATCTGGAATCCAATTTACTTGATCAATCGCTTGCATACTCATTTTACGCAACCCATTTTGATCCATGCTAATAAACCATTGCAGTGTAGAACGAAAAATGAGGGGTGTTTTATGGCGCCAGCAATGGGGATAACTATGACGCAACGTTTCAAAGTGTAAAAGCATGTGACGTTCGCGCAATACTTCAATTATTTTATCATTTGCTTTGTTAACATGCAGACCAGCAAAAAGAGGGGTGGCAGCAGTAAAACAACCATTATCGGAAACAGGATTATCGAGCAATAATTGGTATTGCTTGCCCATCACATAATCATCTTGGCCATGAGCAGGTGCTGTATGTACCGCTCCTGTACCTGAATCAATAGTAACATGCTTGCCAAGAATAATAGGTACATGGCAATCATAAAAAGGATGTTGAAGTTTCACACCAACTAGTTTTTCACCTATGACACGCCCAAGTATGCGATGTGTTTTTAATTGGTAACGCTGAACAACGGTTGCTAATAAGGCATCCGCTATTAATAATCGTTTATTCTGATCGCATTCAATTAAAACATATTCCAAATAAGGATGCAGTGCGACAGCTTGATTAGCAGGTAATGTCCATGGAGTGGTTGTCCAAATCGGCACAAAGATTTGTCCATTGCCTTGAAGTACATTTGGAATCCGTTGCAAAAAGTCAGGTTCGTCTATAACTGCAAAACCAACATCGATTGAGGGAGAATTTTTTTCTGCATATTCCACTTCTGCTTCAGCCAATGCAGAAGCACAATCTAAACACCAATGGACGGGTTTAAACCCTTTTTGGATATGGCCCTGTTTAATAATTTTAGCTAGACTACGAATAATATCAGCTTCATATTTAAAATCCATGGTCAAATAAGGATGTTCCCAGTCGGCAATGATACCTAAACGCTTAAATTCTTCGCGTTGCACATCAATAAAATGCTTGGCATATTCACGACAAGCCTGACGAAATTCAATTGGACTAATGGCTTGTCCCACTTTGCCTCGCTTTTTTTCAACATTATGTTCAATCGGTAATCCATGACAATCCCAACCTGGCACAAGTGGTGAATCAAAACCACTTAACATTTTCGATTTGACAATCATATCTTTCAAGATAGTAGTGGTTGCCGTACCTAAATGAATATTGCCATTCGCATAAGGAGGGCCTATATGCAAAATAAATTTTTTTCTATCTTTATTGTGATATTGTAATTTTTCATACACATTCATGTTCTGCCATTTTTGCAAAATCTCGGGCTCACGCTGTGAAAGGCTAGCTTTCATTGGAAAATCAGTTTGGGGAAGATTTAATGTATTTTTGTAATCTCTCATGTCACACCCTATTTTCTTTCATTAAAAAACATTCTTGCCACTGCCACATCGTTTGCAATTTGCTCCTTCAGCAAATTTAAATTTGGGAAGTACATTTCATCACGCAATTTTTTACAAAATTCGATGCTTACATTTTTCCCATAAATAGTATGGTGAAAATCCAACAAGTGTACCTCGAGTAGCGCTTGAGTGCCACCAATAGTCGGCCGAGTTCCAATACTTGCAACTCCTGGCCAAGGTAAATCATGCGTAATGCCATGCACATAAACAGTATAAATTCCCGTGATTGGAGTGAGGTGACGGTGCAAAGCAATATTTGCTGTTGGAAAACCCAATTGCCGGCCTAATTGCTTACCTCCTCTTATTCGACCCAACATACAATAGGGTCGATTGAGCAAACGCTTCGCTAAATCCAACTTCCCTTCCATCAAAGCTGCTCGTACTCGTGTGCTACTCACTCTTTCCTCATCAACCAACACAGTCGGTATACTTTGAGTGGTAAAACCTAATTGCTGACCCATCCGATCTAGCAATTGAAAATCACCTTGACGTTGATAGCCAAAACGAAAATCATCCCCAATAATGATGTGCTTGGGGTGCAATTCACGATGAATCAGTTTGACGAAATCACTTGCAGTTATATTTGCAACTTGTTGATTAAAATTAATTATTATTATATGGTTGACGGCGCAATGGCTTAGGGCTGCCCATTTTTCCCGTAAACGAGTAATTCTGGGAATGTGACAATTTTTCCCTAAAAAAAATTCAAATGGATGGGGCTCAAAAGTAACCACCAATGAAGGTGCGCTTAATTCCTTTGCCTTGCTTACCAGCTGCGCAATTAATTGTTGATGTCCTATATGAACACCATCAAAATTACCAATAGTAATCACGCCTCCACATAGCGGGGGCTTAATATTGTATAATGAGCGAATAATTGTCGTTAGCATCATGCGTCAATGTATTTTAAAGCGGAATTTTTTGCTAGCATATTATTAAACAATCAAAGGCAACCAACTATGAGCGCCAACAAATTACAAGCCATCATCGAAGCTGCACTAATGGTAGCAGAACATCCATTAAGCATCTCATCCATACAACATCTCTTCAAAGAAGAAGAAGAACAACCATCAACCACAGAAATAAAAGCCATGTTGACTGCTATTTGTGATCGCCATAAAGAAAGTGGTATCGAGTTACAAGAAGTAGCGAGCGGCTATCGTCTACAAGCTAAAGTCGAATTTAGCCCTTGGCTCAGTCGTTTGTGGGAAGAACGGCCCCCACGTTATTCTCGCGCTTTTTTAGAGACACTTGCCATCATTGCTTACCGACAACCCATTACGCGTGCTGAAATCGAGCAAATTCGCGGCGTCACAGTCAGTAGTAATATCATGAAAGCGCTGCTCGAACGTGAATGGGTGAAAGTATTAGGTTATCGCGAACTACCTGGAAAACCAGCCGTTTTAGGTACAACCAAAACATTTCTCGATCATTTCAATTTAAAATCACTGACTGAATTACCTACTTTAGCAGAATTTAAAAATTTCGAAACACAAGATAGACAAATTCAAGTGCAACTAGCTTTAGAAAATAGCCGACTTGAACTAAACAATAGTGAAGTGATTCCTGAAGAACGCAATGCCCTACTAAATGATGACGATAGTGATGGTGTGCTAGTAGCACCAATATAACACCCTTACATATGACCGAAAAAATTCAAAAAATACTTGCGCATGCAGGAATAGCTTCACGCCGACAAATTGAAACGTGGATACAAGCCGGTAGAATAACCGTCAATGGCAAAATAGCTACCATCGGAGATCGTATGACTTATCATGATAAAGTCTGCGTAGATGGGCGCGAAATTAAATTGATTAAAAGCCAGCAGCAAAAATCCCGTGTGTTGTTATATCACAAACCAGAAGGTGAATTGTGCACTCGTCACGATCCGGAGGGAAGAACAACTATCTTCGAACGTCTTCCGCTCATTCGCAACAATCGTTGGATTTGCGTTGGTAGGTTGGATTTTAATACTTCAGGATTATTACTCATCACCAATGATGGCGAGTTAGCTAATCGTCTCATGCATCCTCGCTCACAAATTGAACGTGAATACGCTGTACGAGTGCGTGGTGAGGTTACATCAGAAATCATAACGAAGTTAAAAAAAGGGATAAAACTGGAAGATGGTATTGCACATTTTAATCAAATCACAGATGCCGGTGGCAGTGGATCGAATCATTGGTATCATGTAATTGTTACTGAAGGTCGCAATCGTTTAGTGCGTCGTCTTTGGGAAGGAGTAGGTTGTACAATCAGTCGGCTGATTCGTATTCGCTTTGGCTCTATTTATTTACCTGCAGGATTACGACGCGGACACTATGCAGACTTATCGGATGAAGAAGTGACCTTGCTGATGAAGAAAATGTAAGAATGTTCATCTCTTTTTGGAGTCGAGGAGGATCGAACTCCCGACCTTCGCATTGCGAACGCGACGCTCTCCCAGCTGAGCTACGACCCCATAGGATAATACAACCAAATAATATTACGCATTTTTCAAAAATTCTACTTCCGCGGGAGTCGATTTGCGGCCTAACATCTTATTGCGTTGCGGAAAGCGACCAAATTGTTTAATCACTCGAAAATGTGCATAAGCATAAGCTAAAAACAATTGATAGACCTGTACAGTTTCACTCATCGATAAAGAAGTCAACTCTTGATATAAACGAATCGATTGTTCTTGAGTTTCTGAATTTTCTGTATGCACAAGAGGCATATAAAAAAAGACGCGCTCAATTAATGTAAGTGATTTATCCATTTGTTCTCTAAGCCCATCTATACACAATTGTCTTGCATTTTCATCATAAGCAAATGCCTGAGATGAATGTCGATAGAGATAGCGAGGAAATTGATCAAGCAAAATAATTAAAGCTAAACGTCCGCGTGGTGTTTCTGCCCAATCATCTAAGTGTCCCACTGTAGCATCTTGAAATTCTTTTTCGAACGATTGCATTAATTGCTGCTTAGCAGGATCATTTTCACCAAACCACAAACTAGTGCGATCACTCGATGGTAAATCAGCTGAACCAAGATGGCCAAACCAAAAATCTAAGAATTTGTGAACTGTATCTGCCATGACCACCTCGCCATTATCTGAGGCATACACACCTACCTCAAAATATTCGATTTTTTTATCTCTTATTAAATAGCATAACGCATATTATCGAATCAAAACACGGATGCCTACTGGAATTTGTTCAAATAATTTAATAATGTCTTTATTATGCATCCGAATGCATCCTTTTGAGCCGGGTTGCCCCATCCTAATATCATCTGGCGATCCATGAATGTAAATATAACGCCGCATAGTATCAACTTGACCTAATCGATTTTTACCTACTTCTAATCCACTTAACCAGAAAATACGTGTTAAAATCCAATCACGTTCTGGATAAGTTTCTCTCATGTGAGGGTGATAAATTTCACCCGTTGGTCGTCTACTAACAAAAACGGAATTAATAGGGCTATCTTTACCTATTTTTGCACGTACAAGATGCCAACCTCTGGGGGTTTGTTCGCTACCACGTGTTTCTCCCACACCTTTTCTTGCTGTCGAAATCAGATAAGCACACAGATATTGTTCATTCTTCAAAACAACCATTCTCTGTTCAGCAATACTTATTTCAAGTCTTAGCATGAAAACGTTTCTTTATCATTGCATTCATTAAATCAACAATTAATTTCTGTGTTTTATCATTTATATCCCGTGATGGATCAAACTCAACAATTTCCATTGCAACTAATTTAGGATCACACATGGTTGCGATGATTTCACTCATTAAATCTTTTGCATGCAAACCATTTGGTGCAGGTACATCAACAGCAGGCGCTTCTTTAGGATCAATGCTATCTAAATCTAATGAAATACCATAACCAATTGTATACTGACAAACAATTTCTATAGCTTCTTTGAAAATAGTCTGAAATCCACGCGCTTTTATTTCATCCATAAAATAAATACGAACATTCAATCGTTTCAATAATTCTGCCTCACTACGTTCATAACTACGCACCCCAATTAAACAGAGGTGTTCAGGTTTTATTTTTGGTGAAGAATGCAAAATAGTCGTTAAAGAGGGATAACCATATCCCATTAAAGTAGCCAAAGGCATGCCATGTAGGCGGCCTGATTCCGTTGTTTTGGGTGTATGACTATCCATGTGTGCATCTATCCACAATAACCCTATATCTCCTTGCGCATGCAATGCATCATATACACCACTCCATGTACCAATTGCCGCAGTATGATCCCCTCCTAAGACAGTAACAAATTGCTTTCTCATAACCATTGCTGAAACTTTTTTCGCGAGTGTTTCACACATTTGTTTTACTGCTTCATCAATACGTAATGAGAGTGGAATAGGCGGGAAAATAGGTTCATCCCAGGACACTTCAGTTGCATGAATAACGCGTTTAATGACTAGTGGCCCTTCGCCACAACGCAGATCAACACCCCCCAATCCGGAAGCATAACTAATTAAATTGAATTTATTGGAAGTCATAGTAAGAATTTATTCAACGTCTGCTTTTATTTTTACTGGTACATAAGAACGATTAATCAACCAAATGCCGCCAATTGCCAATATCCCACCAACCAACGAGAGCCATACTGGAACCTCGTCCAAACATAACCAACCTAAAAGTGTTGCTAAAAATGGCATGAAATAAAGAAAACTAACTGCTTTTGATGCTGGAATATCCGCTAAAACATAACTCCAACCAAGATAACCAATGGCTGCAGGGAATATGCCTAAATAAACAACTGTCAACGTAGCATCAAATGAAGCAGTTAATAAATCATGTTGCAATTGTGGTGTATAGATGGCTAAAAATAATGTGCCGCCCCAAATGACATAAGTGGTTGCTTCTATAACATGATATTTTTTTAGAAAAGGTTTTTGTAAAACTGAATAACAACCAGCCGCTAACGTTGCCAGTAAAACATAAGTAATGCCCATATCCCATTTAAAACCTCCTATTTCACCCATCGCAATGAGCGCCACTCCAAATACACTCACAAGAAAACCTAAACAGCGCATGGTATTTAATTGTTCGCCAAGAAAGAGAACCGCGATAATTGTCGTAATAATGGGAGATTGACTCGTAATAAAGCTTGTCATCCCAGAAGAGATTGAAAGCTCACCATAGTTTAAGGTGAGATTATAAATACCAATTCCAACTGCACCGATTCCCAATAAAGCTAAAACATCTCGAACATGTAATAGGCTTTTTTGTGGTAAACAGTAATAGATGACTGCCATACAAGCGGAGGCAACCAAATAACGTAATAATGCTAAACCTTCCGGTGAGTAAACACGCAAACCAGCGCGAATGCCAACAAACGCAGAAGCCCATAAAAAAATAACAATAATAATCGCTATTTTAGTTTTATTTGACATATATTTTTTATAAAAAAGTTGTTATAACGATAAAAAAAATTGTTCGATTTTTTCGCCGGATAATGGCTCAGAAAAATAAAATCCTTGAACCATATCGCAGTGTTGAGATGAGAGCAAATGAAGCTGTTCACGAGATTCAACACCTTCTGCTAATACTTGAATATTTAAATGCTGTGCCATTTCTATAATAGCACGAACACGAGCCGCTTCCTCATGAGCACACAAATTTTTAATTACTTCTTTATCAATTTTAATTCTATCAATAGGAATGCTTGTTAAGTAATCGACCTTCATTGATCTTGTACAAAAATCATCTAAGGTTATTAATACCCCTAATTGTTTCAATTGTTGAATAGTGTTTGTCATTTTTTTGTCATCTTTATGAATAATAATATTTTCTAAAATTTCTAATTCTAAATAATGAGGGTTTAGATCATATTCCTGTATCATCTCTGCAATATGATTGACAAAGTTTTCTTGACGAAATTGCTTTTCAGCCACATTGACTGCTATGCGTATCGGTTTCAACCCTTTATTTCGCCATAATATATATTGCTGACAAGCGGTCCTTAAAACCCACTCACCAATATGAATAATAAGATCTGTTTCTTCAGCAAATCGAATGAACTCATTGGGTTGTACTAAACCTTTTTTGGGATGCTGCCATCTCAATAAGGCTTCTACTCCATCAAAGGAAGAAGTATGTAAATTAAATTGAGGTTGGTAATGCAAAACAAGTTCATGATTATTGATGGCTTTTTTTAAGTCAGTGATTAATTTAGTATTTGTGAAACTGCCCATAAATTGTCCAAAATATACCGTGAATATTAGCAGTATAGGTTAAATTGAACAAAATATGGGCTAAATGAGAATTATCCCCGAGAACCCTTAATAATCATCATCACCGGTCGCTGTATCTGGGCTGCCTTCATCGGTACCTGCGGCATTCGCATCAGTAGAAGAACCAGCGCCAGACATTGATGTGCTATTATCCTGACCAAGTTGCATATTCATATTATTATCAGTGGAACTTGAAATAGCTTGATTACTATTCTCATCATCAGCAACTACAGGGGCAACATACGATAAGGTTGCGGCAAGTATGCTGCTGATCACTAATAATTTAATTTTCATATTATCTCCTAATTTTATCAATTATTTACTAAACAAACATGCTTTGGGGCTCCATGCAGCCAAAACCAAGATATTAATCAGGAGTTCCCGCTGAGAAACGCGAGAACTCCTTAAATGATTCTATGCTGCGCAAAAGCAAAGCTTTTGCTTGCACCAAGAGGGGAGAATCGCGATTCTCCCCTCTTGGATCACCCCATCGCGTAATGTTAGCGGGAACCGCTGGATATTAATCTAACCCTAAATGATTTTGTTTTCTAGGGGTTAATAACAGTTCATCACTCCAAGAGGTTAGCAGGGCTCCCTCAAGAGGTCAGCTTGACTGCTTACAATAAAGTCTGATATAAAAGAAAAAAATAAAAAGAGCTTCTTAAGGTTCCCTTAATAATATGCAGGTAATAATTTAATCACAAAAACGGGCTGGACGGTATGCCACTTTCTTTAAGTCTAGTAAATTGCTGTTATTTTTCTCACGACAACATGACAGATTTGTCTCCATTCTTATCAATTTTTTTGAACAATGATCACGAATTAAAAAGGTTTTTTTTATTAATCTTAGCTCTTCAATGAATGGAATGTATGCCTATGCAAGCTAATAATCGTATCTTATCATTTTCAATTTTCAGATCCATTTACCCTTGGGTTATCGTAAGCTGTGGTATGTTATTTTATTGTTATAATTATTTTCTCCGTGTTTCACCTGGCGTCATGCAACCTGAACTTTCTCAAGCCTTTCATATTACTGCCACTCAATTTGGTGCATTAGCTGCTTTTTATTACTATGCCTATACACCCATGCAATTACCGGCTGGTATGATTTATGATAAATTCGGAGTGCGTTTTGTTCTATGCGCAGCTTGCTTGATAGCCGTCATCGGTTTAAGCATATTCATTACAGCAGATAGTTTGACAATGGCAAAAACAGGACGATTTCTCATTGGTCTTGGTACCGCGTTTGCCTACATTGGCACATTAAAACTTGCCTCCATTTGGTTACCACCTCGCCGATTTGGTATGGTGGCAGGTCTTGCTACTGCAGTAGGTATGACAGCCGGCACTCTATCGCAAAAATATCTGACGCATGCATTAGAAACAATTGGTTATCAAGCGGCCTTACATACTGCATTAATTACTGGAATTGCATTAAGTGTCATTATCATCGTATTAGTAAGAAATAGACCTCCACACCAACATTCATCCCTATACGATATGCACACACCAATGAACATCAAACAACTATGGGAAGCATTACGAATTATTTTCACTAACCCACAAATGTGGCTAATCGGTATTATCGGTTGTCTGTTGTATCTTCCCTCATCCGTATTTTTAGATTTATGGGGAATCCCTTATCTAAAAGCTGTTTATCAACTCACTCCTGAGCAAGCTGTATTAATATCCAGTTACACGTTTTATGGCTGGATTATCTCATGCCCTATTATCGGCGCCATTTCTGATAAAATTAAACGCCGTCGTTTACCTCTTACGGCAACTGGTTTGTTTGCTGCATTTTTATTATGTTTCGTATTTTATTCGCCAACCATTAACGTATCGGCACTCTATGCCATTTTCTTTATGATCGGTTTTTGTTGCGGTGCTCACCCTTTATGTTTTGCTCTTGGAAAAGAAAATAATCCCATTCAAATTTCCGGCACAGCGGTTGCAGTGACGAATATGCTCATTATGGCAGGTGGCGTTATTTTTCAACCTGTCGTTGGCAAATTATTAGATTTACATACGAGTAGCCCTATTAGCGCAGATGGTCTTCCAACCTATGCTGCTAGCGATTATACTTTCGCACTTAGCGTCGTTCCACTTGGCGTAGCATTAGGAATTTTTCTATCCTTTTTCCTGAAAGAAACTTACTGCGAATCGCAAGCAAAAGAATCAGATGAAAAAATTTTCACGCCTCGTCATTTAGAACCTGCGGTTGAACCGATCGCGAATTGATAGAATGCTTACACCCATGCTCTAGGCGACAAAAATTCTTCTTGTAATTTTCCTTCAGGATCACTTGAAGGAAAATGTGCATCATAACTCCATTTCACTAATGGCGGCAAAGACATTAAAATAGATTCTGTACGTCCACCCGATTGCAAACCAAACAGTGTGCCACGATCGTATAACAGATTAAACTCAACATAGCGACCACGTCGATAAAGTTGAAAATCGCGTTCGCGCTGATGATAAGCATGCTGCTTGCGACGCGCAACAATGGGTTGATAAGCGTTTATGTAAGCCATACCTACTACCTGCGCGAATGCAAAACAGCGTTGAAATCCCCCGTCATTTAAATCATCAAAAAAAATTCCGCCCACACCACGTGCTTCATTGCGATGTTTTAAAAAAAAATATTCATCGCACCATTTTTTATATTTAGGATAAACATCATCGCCAAATGGCTCGCAAGCAGTCTTTGCTACTTGATGCCAATGTATGCAATCTTCACTAAACCCATAATACGGCGTCAAATCAAAACCACCGCCAAACCACCAAGCCCTATCTTCCACCATAATAAAACGTACATTCATATGGGAAGTAGGTATGTAAGGATTGAGCGGATGAACAACTACTGAAATACCTAATGCTTGAAATGGAGCATAAGCGAATGTGGGATGCTTATCTGTTGTGGCTTTCGGTAATGTGTCACCATAAATATGAGAAAAATTGACGCCAGCTTTTTCAATAATTGCGCCATTTGCCAACATACGCGTCATCCCTCCCCCACCATGCACATGCACCCATTTATCTTCAATAAATGTTGCCTGTGCATCTTCCTGTTCGATGGAAGAGCAAATACGGTTTTGTAAATCTAATAAATATTTTTTTACGAGTTCCACAAAAGAATCAGAAGGCATCTTTCTTATCGTCGCTATCCAATTCTATCCAAAGCGCATTAAATATAGCAAAACTACAGGCAAATGCTGTGCCTAAAACCCAAGCGAAATACCACATTGCTACCTCCTCATTTTATACTGGATAACGAATTCAGACTAATACTGATCATGCACTTTTCCACGTAATGCATAATAGACCCATGATGTGTATAACAGTATGATGGGAAGAAAAACAATCACAGCAAATAACATTAATAATAAAGTAAATCGTC
The DNA here is from genome assembly GCA_001801495.1 of Gammaproteobacteria bacterium RIFCSPHIGHO2_12_FULL_37_34. GTDB lineage: Bacteria > Pseudomonadota > Gammaproteobacteria > DSM-16500 > DSM-16500 > Aquicella. The sequence continues at coordinate 6,099 of MGXW01000065.1, read as the reverse complement.
CTGAAGAGGCATCCCACACTAATAAACTGGATTGTAAATCATCTGTTGAAGGAAGAATGAATGGAAACATACTGACGCCCACTGTACCAATAACACCTATCATACTTAAACTACTGCATATAAATGCGCACCGACTATAGTGCGCAATGATCACAACACTACATGCGCCTAATAATCCAAGTGCGGGAATCATCATGCTAAGCGGATAGCGCGAATAATTTTCCAACCATCCGCCAATCATAGTCGTCACTTCTTTATGTAATGGATTGGAATAAGCGAATGGATCTACTGTCCCTACTATCGAATAACCCATGATAAATGCAATCCATACGCCCCCAACCGCAAAACATATGATGAGTGCAAACGCCGCCCATCTAGACCAAAAAATGGCGCGAGATCGAATAGGATGTTCTGTTTTAATAGCAAGATACAAACCACCATGCATCACTAACATGACTAAACTCGTTAATCCACACCACCAAGCAAAAGGCTGAAATAAATCCCAAAATGAACCGGTATAGTAAATGCGTAACGTATCATCAAAATGAAATGGCGCACCTAATAACACATTGCCGACTAATATCCCAATGATCACAGCAGGAAAAATGCCACCGATAAAAACAATTCTATCCCAAAATCGTCGCCAATATAATGATGGTAATTTGTCTCGATATTTAAAACTGACCGGGCGTGAAATGCCCATGGTTAATAAGAGCAAAAGCATCAACAAATAAAATCCTGAAAAAGCCACAGCATAAACATAGGGCCAAGCTGCAAAAATCGCGCCTGCTCCTAAAATAATCCAAACTTGATTGCCTTCCCAAAATGGACCAATCGCATTTAAAACAATACGTCGCTCTGTTTCATTTTTTGCAACCAGTGGAAATAAAATAGCGGCACCCAAATCAAATCCATCGGTCACAGCAAAACCCATCAATAATACTCCAATGAGTACCCACCAAATAACGCGTAGAACTTCAATGTCTAGCATATTGATCTGGCCCCAAGCGAATATATTTCACCATTAAATAAATTTCGACAACAGCAAGCGCTGTATAAAACAAAATAAAACCACTCAATGAAATCCACACATCAGACACTGCTAAAGAGGATGCTCCCATAAAGGTTGGTAATAAACCATCAACCACCCATGGCTGACGCCCATATTCTGCTACTATCCATCCCATCTCAGCCGCTAACCAAGGTAACGGCAAACTAAATAATGCTATCCATAAAAACCACCTGTTGGTACTGATGCGGCGTCGAACAGCTAAATAATATGCGACCGTAAATAATACAATAAAATAAAAGCCACATCCTACCATAACGCGAAATGTCCAGAACAAAGTAAACACATCGGGAACCGTATACCACGCTGCATCTTGAATTTGTTTTTCTGTTGCCCCTGTTACATCATTGGTAAAACGCTGCAATAAAAATCCGTAACCAATATTAGCTTGATTGGCATCTAGTACAGTTGCTGCTCGTTTATTATTGGGATTTTTAATCAGCTGATCTAATGCGCCATAAGCTTGCATGCCACTTTTAATACGATCACGTGCTTGATCAACAAGATCAAAAATACCATAAACAGGCTGATGGATAGAACGCGTTGCGATGAGTCCCAAAAGGTAAGGAATTTTTATTGTATAACGCGTGACATGTTCGTTTTGATCAGGAAAACCAATTACCGTGAGACCAGCCGGTGCTGGCTCTGTATCCCACATGCCTTCTATCGCGGCTATTTTCATTTTCTGATTAAGGCCTGCCAAATAGCCACTCTCATCACCCAAAACAACCACACATAATGCTGAAGCTAATCCAAAGGCTGCAGCAACGACTATCGATCGTTTCGCAAAAGCAAGATTCCGTCCACACAATAAAAAATAAGCGCTCACCGATAATATAAACATAGAGCCTGTCACATAACCTGCACTAATCGTATGCACAAATTTAGCTTGCGCAACTTCATTAAATAAAACAGAATAAAAATCGTGCAACTCCATACGCATAGTATGATAATTGAAATGTGCTCCAAGAGGATTTTGCATCCAGCCATTCGCAACTAATATCCATAAAGCAGAAAAACTAGCACCAGCTGCTAACATCCAAGTGACAATGAGATGTGCGCCTTTGGAAAGTCTATCCCAACCAAAGAAAAAAATGCCGATAAAGGTTGCTTCAAGAAAAAACGCCATTAATCCTTCAATTGCAAGCGGTGTGCCAAACACATCGCCAACATAATGTGAATAGTATGACCAATTGGTACCAAATTGAAATTCTAAGGTCACGCCTGTTGCAACACCCATAGCAACATTGATTCCAAATAATAACCCCCAATATTTTGTCATCTCACACCAAATAGGCCGCTTAGAAATAAAATAAACGGTTTCCATGATGCCCAATAAAGTCGATAAACCAAGTGTGAGTGGAACGAAAAGAAAATGATAAAGAGCGGTCAAACCAAATTGCAAGCGGGACAATGCAATAACATCACTAGCAGGTAACATAAGCAAATTCCCTGTGAAATAAAGACATACCTTTAATATAGCCGTGTCATGGGTATCGGTATATAATAACGTCAAAATTGGAGAACAACAATGTCCTCAATTGATTCGTTTAAAACATCACATCATATTACTGTACATGATATTCATTACGACTACTTTAGCTTGTTTGCGTTAGAAAAAAAACCAGGAATGAAAGATATTGCTAAGCTACCTGTTTCTTTAAAAATTCTCTTAGAAAACTTATTACGCCACGAAGATAATCAAACGGTATCTTGTGATGATATTAAAGCAATGGCTGCTTGGTTGCAAACTAAAAAATCACATCGAGAAATTGCTTACCGGCCAGCGCGTGTATTGATGCAGGATTTTACCGGTGTACCTGCAGTTGTGGATTTGGCCGCCATGCGCGATGCCATTAAAAAAATGGGCGGCAATCCTAAACAAATTAATCCGCTCTCACCTGTTGATCTTATTATTGATCACTCCATTCAGGTTGATGCTTTCGCAAGTAAAGATGCTATTCACATTAACGCTCACAAAGAAATGGAAAGAAACAATGAACGCTATGCTTTTTTACGTTGGGGGCAAGCTACATTTGATAATTTCCGTGTGGTACCACCGGATACCGGCATTTGTCATCAAGTGAATCTTGAATTTCTTGCAAAAACAGTTTGGCATCATAACAAAAATGGTCGTTATCTTGCTTACCCTGATACATTAGTTGGCACAGATAGCCACACCACGATGATTAATGGATTAGGTGTATTGGGTTGGGGTGTGGGGGGTATTGAAGCAGAAGCAGCCATGTTAGGGCAACCCATCTCCATGCTTATTCCTGAAGTAATCGGTGTGCGTTTAACCGGTAAATTACGTGAAGGTGTAACTGCAACAGATTTAGTGTTGACATTAACACATCTATTACGCAAAAAAGGTGTCGTTGGAAAATTTGTTGAATATTATGGTTCGGGATTAGCTGATTTACCAGTTGCTGATCGCGCAACAATTGCTAATATGGCACCGGAATATGGCGCTACTTGTGGATTTTTCCCTATCGATCAAAAAACAATTGATTATTTACAATTAACTGGGCGCGATGAACAAACGGTTGCTTTAGTTGAAGCGTATGCAAAAGCACAAGGTTTGTGGTATGAGAAAAATAATCCGGATCCTCTCTTTACTGATATTCTTGAATTAGATTTATCAAGCGTAGAGCCAAGCATCGCAGGCCCTAAACGTCCGCAAGATCGTCTCCCACTATCGCAATTAAAAGCAACCACTGAGAAATTATTACTGGATACTAATCGTGTTAAAGAAAAAGACACTGTATTCAAAACATCAGATGGCCTGTCGTTACATCACCATGATGTAGTCATCGCAGCAATTACAAGTTGCACCAATACTTCTAACCCAAGCGTGTTAATGGCAGCGGGTTTAGTTGCCAAAAAAGCGATTGAAAAAGGTTTACAGCGTAAACCATGGGTAAAAACTTCACTCGCACCTGGTTCACAAGTAGTCACCCAATATTTGCAAACAGCTGGACTACAACCTTATTTAGATCAATTAGGTTTTGATTTGGTTGGTTACGGTTGCACCACTTGCATCGGTAATTCTGGTCCACTCGCTGATCCTATCGCTGAAACGATTTCTAAACACGATTTAATCGTTGCTGCTGTACTATCGGGTAATCGTAATTTCGAGGGTCGCATTCATCCCCAAGTTAAAGCGAATTGGCTTGCTTCACCGCCATTAGTAGTGATTTTTGCCTTAGTCGGTACCACTGCCATTGATTTAACAACAGAACCTATTGGTCAAGATAAACAAAATAAATTAGTTTACCTTAAAGATATTTGGCCCACGAATAGTGAAGTTGCAGAAGCAGTCACAAGAGTTAATAATAAAATGTTTCGTGAACAATATGCAGATGTTTTTACTGGTAATCAAGAATGGCGTACAATGCAAGTTCAATCAACTGAGACTTATCATTGGCAAATCGATTCCACTTATATTCAACACCCGCCTTTTTTCAATGAGATGGAAACTAAACCTCATAAAATACATGATATAAAAAATGCACGCATTCTAGCCATGCTAGGCGATAGTATTACAACTGATCATATTTCACCTGCTGGCACAATCAAACCAGAAAGCCCGGCCGGGCAATATTTGCAATCTAAAGGTATTGCTCCAAAAGATTTTAATTCTTATGGCGCTCGGCGCGGCAACCATGAAGTGATGGTTCGCGGTACGTTTGCTAATATCCGCATTAAAAACGAAATGGTACCAGGTGTGGAAGGTGGTATGACGAAGCATTACCCCAGTTCTAATATCACTACCATTTATGAAGCTGCCATGTGCTATAAAGCCGAACATATCCCATTAATTATTATTGCTGGAAAAGAATATGGCACCGGGTCCTCACGTGATTGGGCAGCAAAAGGACCGAAATTACAAGGCGTGGTAGCCGTTATTGCTGAAAGTTTTGAACGTATTCATCGGTCCAATTTAATTGGTATGGGTATCCTTCCTTTGCAATTTCAAGAAGGCGAAACACGCAAAACACTTGGCCTAAATGGTTCAGAAGCAATCTCTATTCTTGGCTTAAGCGATCATATGCAGCCTGCCACAGAAATTCAAGCTGTTATAGAATGCGCGAGCGGTTCACAAACAACTATTACGCTTTTAAGTCGCATCGATACTCAAAATGAAATGGAATATTACCGCGATGGTGGCATTTTGCAGTATGTATTACGAAAGATACTCAAATCATGATATCCGCTATTTTTATTGTTTAGTTGGGTGTGGCGCATAATGGGCTTGCGCTTCCATCACCATATCTTCTCTTAATTTAAAATCTCGCATAAATGTAGCCTCATGTAAGTGAAGAACCTTATAAAACTTTTCATATTGTTGAGAAAATATATCTAAAACAGATTGATTTTTTAGCTCTTGATTCTCCACACACCCTCTTAGCATTGTTAATGCCTCTATACAATTATGTAAGGTTGTAAGACGCGCTTTATTAAAAAATTCACTCCTGCGGGCTTTGCCAGCTTGCCGCTTCAAGCGAGCAATTTCAATATCAATACGCCGAATTCTATCTGCCGATGTATGCTGGGTATGTTGAATTTCTTGAATCATTACACCAGTCCTTCCTTCCAATAGAAGATAAAAATGTTTACTCTCTGCTTGATCATTTCTAATTGCATAGAGTGCTTTATCTAAAGATTGATGCTCTGTAAAATAAGATCGTAAAGCACGCAATAATTCAATTTTAATTTCTTTAGTGCGTGTACTCATCCACTGTTTTTCAATCTCCTTTTTCAATTCGTTAATACGTTTATTAATTAAAAAAATATGGAACTGCTCCATACAATCTACAACTGGTTTTGGCTGAAACACATTTAAAGAAGGAATAAAATTAATTTGCCTCATCCCACGTACAGCTGGTGAAATAGTTTTATCTATTTCTTGAAGGCGATGCAATAATTTTTGTTCCTGATTCAATAAAATGTGGTAATAACGAGTATAATGAGTATATAATTGATCAATCGCATTTGTTTGTTGCGTATTCTCAAGTGTGTACCCCGGC
>MGXW01000064.1 GCA_001801495.1 Gammaproteobacteria bacterium RIFCSPHIGHO2_12_FULL_37_34 | reverse complement strand
AGGAGCGCTATTATTTTACCAACAATATTAAAACTTCTTGCTCTTCAATTTTATAAATTAATCGCAAATGATCTATGTCATGATTATAAAGACCGGTCATACCATCTATTTTTTTAACACCTGGAGGACGGGGATTAATTGCTAAAGCTTCCATCAGTTTGAATAAAATTTTTTGATATCTTTTAGGCAAAGAAATAAATTGTTTTTTTGCCGAAGGCGCAATTTTGATGTGATAAGGAGTCACGATGGGCTTAACCTACTTCTTCTTTTAATTTTTCTAATGTGGTTGCGCCTTGTTTTCTTGCTTCTTTCAGTGCTTCAACGGCTTCATTAAGATCACTTTTATTTTGCGAGGCTTGGATGAGTAATAAATCTTCAAGCGGAACAATAGCTGCAATTTCTTTATCACGACGCGTTAAAATAATGCGTTCTTTGTGGTTGAAAACCCGATGAATGAGTTCTGAAAATTCTTCCTTAGCATCTGTTGTGTTGATATAGAAAATGGTCATCAGAAATTCTTCCTTTTCAAAAGGCCATTAAAAAGCAGTATGTAGGAAATTCGATCATTTGCCTACGAATTGCTTGCTAGCAATATTTCTTCTTTTTCCATTGCTTCAGAATATTCACCTAATGCTGCCAAACTATTTAATTTGGCACGCTTGTAAAATGCTTGTTGTGCAGCTGGAATATTTTTTGCTTGTCCAAGCCATATCTTCATACAATAGTCTTGTAATGCACGCGCATAAGAGAAGCTGACATTCCAAGGAAGCGAACCTAGTTGATTCATGGCATTCAAATGAGCAGTTGCTTGTTCAGGGGTTTGACCACCGGATAGAAAATTAATGGTAGGTACAGCGCCAGGAACAGTGCGACGTAAGATGCGGATGGTCGCTTTTGCTACTTCATCAACACTTGCTTTTTGCGAGCAAGATTTACCACTAATCACCATGCTGGGTTTTAACACAATGTATTCTAATTTAACATTGTGTCGGTACAAGGCATTAAATACTTCATGAAACACAGGTTCAGAAACTTCTTCACATTTTGCTAGAGTATGCGTGCCATCAATTAATACTTCGGGTTCAACAATAGGAACCATACTTTGTTCTTGGCAAATGGCAGCATAACGCGCTAATACATCAGCGTTGGTTTTAATTGCTAATGCACTAGGTGTTTTATCGGAGATAGCATAAACCGCGCGCCATTTGGTAAAACAAGCACCTTTTGATTTGTATTCGACTAACCTTTCTTGTAGACCATCTAATCCTTGAGTAACGTTTTCATCAAGTGAATTTGCAAGATGTACTAAGCCTTTATCCACTTTAATACCAGGTAGTACACCATCTTTTTTTAATAATTCAGGAAACGTGATGCCTTTGCTGGTTTTTTGATTTAACGTTTCTTCATATAAAATTACGCCAGCAATGAATTGGTTGAAATGAGAAGTGGTTATCAGTGTTTCGCGGTAAGCACGGCGGGTGTCTTCTGTGCATTCTATACCGATTGCTTGAAAACGTTTTGTAATGGTTGCAGTACTTTCATCCGCTGCTAAAATCCCTTTACCTTTAGCTGTGAGTTTGCTCATTGTTAGTTCTAGTTCTTTGATGTTGATCATGTTTTTAATCCTTCTAACATACATTGTTGGCGCAAACAATATCATAAAATCAAGCTGCTGGCTAATATGCTGTAGCAAAAATGACTTGTTGGCTACTTTGTTCACCAGTAAAAATACATTTTCCCGGTTGTGATTTTTGCGCAAATGGCATGCAGCGAATGGTAACACTTAATTCTGCTTTTATTTTTGCTTCAATAGCAGCATCACCATTCCAATGCGCATAAGCAAACCCACCATCGTTTTCAAAAAATTCATAAAAATCATTTTGATGATGGATGATGGTGCTATTCTGTTTTTGGCGTTCACGTGCTCGTTGTAACAAATTTGTTTGTATCTCATCTAATTCTTTTACAACAGTGGCTAAAAATTCTTGTTGAGAAATCGATTTACGATTCTTATATTCTTGATCACGACGTCCCATAAAGACGGATTGATTAGTATATTCTTTGTTACCAACTTCTAGACGGATAGGCACTCCTTTTTTAACCCATTGCCATGCTTTTTCTCCTCCTGGTAGCTCACGCGTATCTATTTCTATTGCTAAATGACGATCGTGATAATGAATTTTATTGAGCGCCTGACTCAACTGATGAGCATATTCCATAATGGTTATGCGATCTTCTTCTTTGTGAATAATAGGCAAGATAACAATATGTGTGGGAGCAAGTTTAGGTGGCAACACTAATCCATTATCATCGCTATGCGTCATGATAAGACCACCAATTAAGCGCGTCGATACACCCCATGAGGTTGTCCAAACAAATTCTTCTTTGCCTGTTTTACTTAAATATTTAATATTAAAGCCACGCGAAAAATGTTGTCCTAAAAAATGTGACGTGCCTGCTTGCAATGCTTTGTTATCTTGCATGAGGGCCTCAATGCAGTATGTGTTTACCGCACCAGGAAAGCGTTCGCTCGCGGTTTTTTCTCCTTGAATAACAGGTATTGCCATCACATCTTCCGCAAATTGGGCATAGATATTTAGCATACGCAACGATTCTTGCATGGCTTCTTCACTCGTTGCATGCGCAGTATGGCCTTCTTGCCATAAAAATTCTGTGGTGCGCAAAAATAAGCGAGTGCGCATTTCCCAACGAACAATATTGGCCCATTGATTGATGAGCAAGGGTAAATCGCGGTAGGATTGTATCCAGCGCGAAAAAGCCTCCCCTATAATGGTTTCTGAAGTGGGACGAATGATATAGGGTTCTTCTAGCAGACCAGCTGGAACAAGCACGCCGTCTGCATTTTTTTCCAGGCGATGGTGGGTCACCACTGCACATTCTTTGGCGAACCCTTCAACATGTTCTGCTTCTTTTTGCATAAAACTAAGTGGGATGAACAAAGGAAAATACAAATTTTTATGACCAGTTGCTTTGAATTCGTTATCTAAAATACGCTGCATGTTTTCCCAAACAGCATAACCCCATGGTTTAATAATCATGCAACCACGTACTGGAGAAACTTCAGCAAGATCAGCAGCTTTAATGACTTGCTGATACCATTCTGGGTAATTTTCTGCTCTGGTTGGCGTGATTGCCGTTTTTATTTTATTTGAGCTCATTTAAAATATGCTCCACATGACGGGTTACTTTTACTTTACGCCAAATTTTTTGAATGTTACCTTGCTCATCAATTAAAAAGGTTGAACGTTGAATACCTAAAAACGTTTTGCCAAATAAACTTTTTTTATTCATCACACCATAAGCTTGGCAAACCTCTGCTTTCGCATCAACGAGTAAGGTAAATGGTAAGGCGTATTTTTGTTTGAATTGAGTATGAGTTTTAACATTGTCCTTGGAAATACCGAATACTTCAACATTGTTTTTTTTGAATGTAGAAAAATAATCACGAAAATCGCAGGCTTCTTTGGTGCAACCCGGAGTATTATCTTTTGGGTAAAAATATAAAACAACTTTTTTGCCGCATAGACTACTTAATGTGATTGGCTTATCTTCATCTGTTAGCAAAGTAAAATCCGGAGCAGGATTGCCAATAACAAGAGACATAGATATACCTCCAATGGATGAACTGGTAAGGATATCATCATTGAGGGATTTTGAAAATTGTAGATGATTTATTGATTGATGCAAAGTCTCATTAGGGTAATTATTTATTTCAGTTTTTAATTTTATCAAAAAAAAATAAAAGAAATCCCCACTTAACTTATGTTTTCGGCTTAGGCAATAACAGATTATTAATTAATATTAATTAATTAGCTAATTCTCTTCCTACATAAGCGCCGCCTACCGCGCCTACAATTGTGCCAGCTGTACTACCTTTAGTTAATGCGCTACCTGCTACACCACCAACTACACCGCCTGCAACCATGCCAAAATCTTTTTTCTGAGAGGTGGTGCATGCGGCTAAGGATGCAGTAAGAAAAAGAATAGCAAAAAATGTAAGAAACTTTTTCATATAACCCTCCTCCTGAAGTTTATATATTTATTTTAGCAGATAAGATCGATATTGCCCTTGATGGTTAATGCTGAGCGTTTTCCACAACCAAGAGTAAATTTTGTTTAAAGATTGATCAAGTTTCCATGGAGGATTAATAACGATAATACCACAACCGTTTAAATGTTGATGTAAATCAGGAAAAATGCTTAATTCATTAACCAAAATGGGTTGCTTAATCAATTGACGAATGGTTCGATGAAAACGTTCAACTTGGAATTTTTCTTTAATCGGATACCAAATCATGACCATTGCATTACGCCAACGTTTAAACACAGAAGGTAGAGCAAGCGCAATATGTTTGAATTCATCTGGATGTTCGAAAGAGGGATCGATGAGTACAAGCCCTCTTTGTTCGCGTGGTGGTGTAAATGCTTTTAGTGCAAGATAACCATCCATGTGATGGATGGAGACTTGTTTGTAATTGATCCATGCCAATTTCAGCGATTGATAGACTGGTGGGTTGTGCTCGCAAGCTATTATTCGATCTTGTGGTCGCATAAAATAATGCGCGATCATGGAAGAACCTGGATAATAACGTAAGGAAGAATAGTTTGTGTGCGCTAGTTGGCTATTTATTTGGTGAATACAATCAAGATAGCGTTTAATATATGCTGGAGGTTGTTCTTGCTGAATAATTTTTTCAATGCCATTTAAATATTCTTTATTTTTTACCGCGAACTCAGAAAACAAATCATGATAAGCGGATCCTGCATGCGTATCGATATAACAAAAAGGGGTGGGTTTGTTTTTTAAATAAGTCAATAGTTCAATTAAAATGATGTGTTTTACAACATCAGCAAAGTTTCCAGCATGATAAGTGTGATGATAATTCATTTGCTTTTCAATTAATCCCACAATGGATAATGTTCTAATTTTATTTCATCGTCAAAGAATAATGTTGCATTTTTAGCAAATGAATCTGTGTAATCAGACACATAAAATCGCTTGTTTCCTACGCCATCTATGTTTATTAAATTATTTTTTTCAAGAGCGCGTTTTACGGTTTCAGCAACAATTGAGGAAGGATCAATCACTTCTGTTGAATGATTATAATAATAGGAAATACGTTCTTTAATGATAGGATAATGGGTACAAGCTAATACTATCGCATCGATTTGTTGAAGATTGGGATGGGATAAATATATTTTTAGAAGTTGATCAATCACAGCGTGGTTACCAAATTCTTCAATTGCAGATGCCAGTAGATTAGTGATATGGGGAAATAATGTAATACTGGCATTCAGTTCCTCGATTTTTTTTTTAAAAATATTTGAATTGATTGTTTGCCGAGTTCCAATTAAGCCAATTTGTTTACCCTGATATTTTTTTTTGAGTAAAGAAACAACAGGGTCAATGACATTTACAACCATTGCTTGATTGGCAACATATTCTTTTACTAATTCATAAGCTGCTGATGAGGCCGAATGGCAAGCCATCAAAATTAATTTACATTCCTGCTCTAATAATAATTGGGCGATTTTAATAGAATAAGCTTGAATAGAGGCGGTTGATTTATCACCATAAGGTAAGTGGGCAGTATCGCCAAAATAAATAATATTTTCTTTAGCTAGTTCTTTTACCAACGCGTGTGCAATGGTTAAACCGCCTATACCACTATCAAAAATCCCGATGGGTTGTGATGCAATCATAAAATTTCTTCCAAGCCAACCACCAAATGATCTAACGTCATTACTTTTTCGCAAGCAAAGCACACACCAGGCATGAAACATTCTCTATTCATACTATCGTGGCGTAATGTTAGCGTTTCACCTTCACTTCCAAACATAATTTGTTGGTGTGCTAATAATCCGGGTAGGCGTATAGCATGAATAGGAATGTTGTGATGATTTGCTCCGCGCGCACCAGGAATATTTTCACGAGAGGATTTTATAGGTTGATTAACCGTTTGTTGTGCCTCGGCTAGCATTTCTGCTGATCGTAACGCAGTTCCTGATGGGCTATCCATTTTGGTTTCATGATGCATCTCAATGATTTCAACATGCGGCATGTGTTTTACAATTTGTTTAGCATATTTCATCATGAGTACCGCACCAATCGAAAAATTTGGTACGATGATGCCACCTAATTTTAATGCCGCACACTGTTTACTTAATGTGCGCGTTTGATCTTGTGTCAAACCACTTGTTCCAATCACAGGATGCGCACCGGCATCAATGATTGCTTGACTATTTTGAAAAACTGCTTCAGCAGTTGTGAAATCCACAACGACTTTGGCCTTACTATCATGAATCGATTTTTTTAAATCATAATCACGACCAGTTTGTCCAACCAAATTAAAACCAGGATATTCGCTGATTGTTTTAACCGTCATTTGGCCCATACGACCAAAGGCACCGTTTACTAAGATATTAATTGGCATATTTGTTCCTATATCCGTATTGTTCAACTTGGCTTGATTATATGCTATTTCTATTAAGAGTTGGATCTTCCTTTTCTATCCACTTTAGATACCTATCAAAATCAGTTAGAGTAGGTGTGGAGGGGAGATCCGAATAATTTGGATCAAGGGATTTATTTTCGTTAGAATTTTCATTTGGGCTAGGCATCTTTTTTAATCCTAATTGATCATCTATGTATACAAGAAGGCGTTCTACTGTCTCTTCATTAAATGGTGGAATGAGTTGATGTGGGGGTATGCCTATTTTGCTATCTATTATTGCAAGAAGGGAATTCATTTTCGCTTCAAATGGTGGTCTTTTAGAAAATGTTGCTGCTGGTTGAAATAATCTTGATGGTCCACCTGCAGGTTTGTTATTCGTTGTGGAAGGTAATGTGCTTTCTTGTTGTGGATGTTGATTGGATCGTTTTCTTTTGCGAGATGGGATTATATTTGAATGATTTTGATCACCTTCTTGAATTTTTTTATGATATTTTTTGACAGAAGACTTACCTAAAACATAATCTGGGTCATTATCTAAATCATTATCCGAATCATCATCTGAATCATCATCCAGATTATAATCCGGATCATTATCTGCCGATTTAGTATGTTTAGAACGCTTATTCTTGCTTTTAACTTTTCTTGGGTTTTCATTTTTTATATCACATAATGCAATCTCCATATCACTTAATTCGTTTTCTGCTTCACTTTCTGTTTCTATTTCTTCATTGTTGTAAGTGTCTGATTCTTTATCACTTTCTTCGAATAAGTCTTCCAAGAGGGCTTTTTTCAGTTCACTATTTTTTGTTTTTGCGCATAAGTCTTTCAAATGATTAGCTATGAAGCTAAGCATTTCGTCAATTGTAGGTTTGGAAATTTTATATTTGGCACGAGAATGGTGGCGTGGCATATTTATTTCTCATCATGTATATAGCTTAATTTAGGAAAGTGTTGGCTGACCCATTTCTATGTAAAAATTATGATCTGAACAATAAAAATTGTCAAATTTGTCATTCATTCATTGAGTATTCGGTAAAGTTATCGTATATACAATAAATTTTGCTAAAATAGAATGAATACACTAATAAAAAAATAAACAAAAATTCAACAAGTTATATTTAATTATAAGGTAATGATAGGTGATTGATAAAGCAGGCTATCGATGTGGAGTGGGGATCATCTTGGTCAATGATCGTCGGCAAGTTTTTTTTGCCAAACGTGTTGGTATCCAAGCTTGGCAATTTCCTCAAGGGGGGATGAAAGAACAGGAAACGCCCGAACAAACGATGTATCGCGAATTAAAAGAAGAAATAGGGTTAAACCCGGAAGATGTAGAGGTGATAGCCTGTACGCGACGTTGGTTGCGTTACCGCTTACCTAGTCGATTAGTGCGGCATCATGCAAAACCGCTTTGTATTGGTCAAAAACAAAAATGGTATTTACTGAAGTTAAAAAGTAAAAATGCGAAAATCAATTTGTGCATGAATGATGATCCTGAATTTGATTCTTGGGCATGGGTATCTTACTGGTATCCTTTGCGTCAGGTAGTTGCATTTAAACGCCGTGTCTATATTCTTGCTCTTAAAGAATTTTCAAAGCTGGTTTTATCGAAAGCGGTAATGAGGAATACCAATCATGCTTAATATTTTGCGGCACATTATACAAGAGGTTTCAAGTGCGCAAGATTTTAATGAAGCATTAAATATTATGGTAAAACGCATTGCTAATGCATTAGCAACAGAGGCTTGTTCTATTTTTTTATTAGATAGAAGTCATGGCGAATATGTATTGGTTGCTACGCAAGGATTAAATCCACAAGCTGTGGGTAAAGCGCGTGTTCCAATTAATAAAGGGTTGGTTGGATTAGTAGGGGAGCGTGAAGAACCCATCAATATTGATGATGCAACTATTCATCCTCGGTTTTTTCATGTGGCTGAAGTGAAAGAAGAAGCTTATCGAGCTTTTCTTGGCACGCCGATTATTTATCATCGTCAAGTGCTTGGTGTTTTGATTGTGCAACAACAAGCCCCACGTCGTTATGATGAAGCAGAAGAAGCTTTTTTAATTACATTAGCAACACAGCTTGCCGCTATTATTGCTCATGCTGATGCAATTGGTGCACTTGCTAAATTATTAGTTAGTTCCAAAGAAAAACAGCATGAATTAGTTTATTCAGGTGTACCTGGTGCAACAGGTATTGGTATGGGTACGGGAGTAGTCATATATGCCACCTTAGATCTTAATTTGGTACCCGATCATGTGCCTGATGATATTGAAGCAGAAATTAAATTATTAGATTCTGCTTTTGCAGCTGTTCGTGAGGATTTGCATTTATTAAGTGAGCGTTTGTATCCTAGTTTGCCGCCAGAAGAACGGGCATTATTTGATGTCTATCAACGCATTCTTGATAGTTCCGATCTTGGTAAAGAAGTGGCGGATCGTATTCGTGCTGGTAATTGGGCACCAGGTGCGTTACGCGAAGTTATCCAATCACATATTCGTCATTTAGAAAGTTTAGATAATGAATATATGCGTGAGCGAGCAGAAGATATTCGAGATCTTGGGCGTCGAGTATTATCTTATTTACAAAAAAACGATAGAGCAACGCCACATTATGCGGAGCGAACCATATTAATTGGTGAATCACTCACACCGACAGATTTGGCGGAAGTACCAGAAGGCTGCCTTGCAGGCATTGTGTCTGCAAAAGGTTCGGGCAATTCCCATGTTGCTATTCTCGCGCGTGCAATGAAAGTGCCAACAGCTATGGGGGTGGGAGAAGTACCCATTCATGAGTTGCAAGATAAAGAAATTATTGTTGATGGTTATTATGGGCAAGTTTATATTTCACCTAGCCAATCGTTGCGTGATGAATTTGAGCGTTTAATTCAGGAAGAACAAAAACTAGATGCTACCTTAGAAGAAATTCGTGATTTACCTGCTGTTACCAAAGATGGTCAACGTATTGGGCTATTAGTCAATACTGGTTTAGGCGCAGATATTAGTATTTCGCTTGCAGCTGGCGCGGAAGGGGTAGGATTGTATCGTACTGAAATTCCTTTTTTGATGCGCGATCGTTTTCCATCAGGTGAAGAACAACGCATTATTTATCGTCAGTTACTTGCTTCATTTGCACCCAAACCTGTGATTATTCGCACGCTTGATGTGGGCGGCGATAAACCGTTGCCTTATTTTCCTATTAAAGAAGATAATCCTTTTCTTGGTTGGCGTGGTATTCGCATCACACTTGATCATCCAGAAATTTTCCTTTCGCAAATTCGAGCCATGTTACGTGCGAGCGAAGGTTTAAATAATATGCGTATTATGTTACCAATGATTACCGATGTGACGGAGGTAGATGAAGCATTGCGGTTATTGCGAAAGGCTTATACGGAGGTGCATGACGAAGGTTATAATGTTGAACTGCCACAGTTAGGTGTCATGATAGAAGTGCCAGCAGCTGTCTATCAAGCAAGAGCATTAGCTAAACGAGTCGATTTTTTATCAGTGGGTAGTAATGATTTAACACAATATATTTTGGCAGTGGATAGAAATAATCCGCGTGTGGCTAATTTATATGATGCATTGCATCCTGCTGTATTACGCGCGCTTATTCAAGTGGTTGAGAATGGTCATCAAGAAGGCAAACATGTTAGTATTTGTGGCGAAATGGCAGGCGATCCTGTTGCTGTATTATTACTATTAGCTATGGGATTTGATTCGCTTAGTATGAACGCTTCATCTGTAGGCCGAGTGAAGTGGATTATTCGCCATTTTACTAAGAAAAAAGCAGCAAAATTATTACATGAAGTATTGAGTATGGAAAATGCAGTCATGATACGTTGTCATATGGAATTGGCTCTGGAGCGCGCAAATTTGGGTAAACTTATTCGAGCAGGACGTTAATGTTAATTTATCCTTCTATGGATCCTGTTGCTTTTCATATCGGTTCTTGGCCAGTGTATTGGTATGGGTTAATGTATTTAATTGGTTTTTTTGCTGGTTGGGGGGTGCTTTCCTGGCGCTTGCATGTATCACCTCGTGATATCACGCAAGAACAATTATCTGATATTGTGTTTTACGCAGCGCTTGGTGCAATTATTGGCGGACGTTTGGGCTATATTTTGTTTTACGATTGGCGAGTGTTGGTATCCGATCCTCTTTTAATTCTTCAAATTTGGAAAGGTGGCATGTCATTTCACGGTGGAGTTATTGGGGTTTTGCTAGCAATGTTTATTTGCGCGAAAAAACTTCATCAACCGTTTTTAGCATTAACAGATTTACTTGCTCCGGCTGTACCAATTGGGTTAGGTGCTGGGCGAATTGGTAATTTTATTAATGATGAATTATGGGGACGGATAACAACTATGCCTTGGGGAATGGTATTTCCAAATGCTGGAATGAATCTCAGACATCCGTCACAACTATATGAATTCTTTTTAGAAGGTATTATTTTATTTTTTATCTTATGGATTTATTCCTCTAAACCAAGGCCGCTTGGGGTAATATCGGGATGGTTTGCAATAGGATATGGCGTGTTTCGTTTTTTTGTGGAATTTTTTCGAGAACCTGATGTGCAAATTGGGTTTGTTGCTTTTGGCTGGATGACGGAAGGACAATTGTTATCTTTACCATTGATTCTTGTTGGAATTGGGTTAATGTTGTGGAGCTATAGAGGAAATCTTAAATAGTAGTTCATCTAAATATGAAACATTATCTTACCTATTTACAACATATCTTAGACCACGGTGTTCGTAAAATTGATCGCACGGGTATTGGCACCATCAGCACGTTTGGTTATCAAATGCGATTTCCTTTACAAGCAGGGTTTCCGCTTTTAACCACTAAAAAAATGCATACCAAAAGTATTTTTTATGAATTGCTTTGGTTTTTGCGAGGAGATATGAATATTGCTTATTTAAAGGAACATGGGGTCAGCATTTGGAATGAATGGGCAGATGAAAATGGCAATTTAGGGCCAGTGTATGGCAAGCAGTGGCGTGCTTGGCAAACAACGGATGGCCGAGTGATTGATCAACTGAGTGAGTTAATTCAACAAATTAAAATAAATCCTGATTCACGTCGATTAATTGTGAGTGCGTGGAATGTAGGTGAATTAGATAAAATGGTTTTGCCTCCTTGCCATCTTTTATTTCAATTTTATGTTGCCAATCACACATTATCGTGCCAACTTTATCAGCGTTCCGCTGATTCATTTTTAGGTGTACCTTTTAATATTGCTTCTTATTCTTTACTCACTGCTATGATTGCCCAACAATGTGAACTTGAAGTGGGTGATTTTGTTTGGACAGGCGGTGATTGTCATATTTATTTAAATCATCTTGAACAAGTGAAATTACAATTAATGCGAACGCCTTATGTTTTGCCGCAATTAATGTTTAAACGTAAACCTGCTACATTGTTTGACTATGAATTCGATGATATTGAGATAATCAACTATCAAGCTCATCCACATATTAAAGGTGAAGTGGCGGTGTAGCTTGATTAATCCTGATTGATTGCCTTGCCTAATGTTTTTGCAATAAATTTATTTATACTTACATGCTGTTGTTCGGCTGCAATAGCAATGAGTCTGTGTAGTTCAGAACCTAATCGAATGTTTAAACTACCTTTAAATGGAGTTTCAGGTTGAGTGTGTTTGGTGTGGCATATATCGAGATAATCATCGACTGCCTCTTTAAATGCCTTTTTTAGACCTTTAGCATCAGTTGCTTCATAACTTACTGAAGCGCGTATGAATTCAATTTTCCCATAAAAAATAAGATCTTCATCATCAAAATGAACTGAACCATAGTAATTTTTATATTGCATCATGTCTTTCATATTAGTTTCTCCTGTTTGAGGAGGTTAATGATCTCTTCCAATTGATAGCGTTTTAGTATGAGTTTCGGATGGGGTTTATGTAAAAGAGCTGGGGGATAATCCGGATGTGTAAATCGAGCTCGTGATCCACCAGTCTTGCCACCGCTTGTTTGTTTATATCCGAAACCATTTAACATTTATTGACATTTCTTATCATATGAGCGTTGTAACAACGGGTGCTCTGCATTTTGAATTTCTGCATTACGGGTGTTGGAAGTTGCGCCACTAAAAATCATTCGACTATTTATTTCATTACATTCACCCGCGCGGTGGTCATTGAGTTTAAATGGTGCGCATGCACACAGAAAGAAGCAGGATAAACAAAAAACTGGGAAAGCAGATTTTTTCATAACTTTTTCTCCTTGGCATTTTAATTATACGTGTATTTTCTTCTTTTCTCAGCATTGATCATCGAGTAATCCGATTTTATTAAAATGAAATATTTTTTATCGGAAGGATTGCATTGTTTCTTGTTAACGTTTATTCTCATTAAGAGGACTATGTTAATCAATGTCAAAGTTTAAAAAGAAAGATCCGTATGCTGAACGAGAAGCGCAAAAATATGGGCGTCCCATTCCCAGTCGAGAGCTTATCTTAGAGTACTTATCAGAATTAGGTCGTCCAGCTATTTATAAGCAAATCCAATCTGATTTAGATTTGAACACACCTGATGAACAGGAAGCATTGCATCGTCGTTTAATTGCGATGGTGCGTGATGGCCAATTATTAAAAAATCGTAAAGGAGCTTATGGTCCTTTAGATAAAATGGAATTAATTTCTGGAAGAGTTGTTGGGCATAAGGATGGATTTGGTTTTGTTGAACCCGATGAAGGAGACGAAGATTTATTTTTAAGTCCTAGACAAATGCGCAGCGTATTTCATGGGGATCGGGTATTAGCGCGTGTTTCCAACATTGATACGCGTGGTCGTCGTGAAGCGCTTATTGTGGAAGTGCTCGAACGTCATACCCAACAATTGGTAGGGCGCTTTCATACAGAGTCAGGTAGTGCTTATGTTGAACCCTCTAATCAGAGAATTAACCAAGATATCCTTATTGCTCCAGAGGCTACGCATGGCGCCAAGCATGGCCAAATGGTAGTCGTTGCGATCATCTCTCAACCTGATAAACATTCACGTGCTATGGGGGAAATTGTTGAAGTATTGGGTGATCATATGGCACCGGGTATGGAAATTGATGTGGCTATTCGTAATCATAATTTGCCTTACGAGTGGCCAGAAGATGTGTTGTCGGAAGCAACCAGATTTCCTGCTCATGTGGTGGAGAATGATTTAACCGGTCGTAAAGATTTTCGCCATTTACCATTTGTTACAATTGATGGTGAGGATGCAAAAGATTTTGATGATGCAGTTTATTGTGAGCCGCAGGCAAAAAGTGGATGGACGTTATATGTAGCGATCGCTGATGTTGATTACTATGTACGTCCCCATACTGCGCTTGATCGTGAAGCTTATCAACGTGGTAATTCTGTGTATTTTCCTAGCCGTGTGATTCCGATGTTGCCAGAAACCTTATCTAATAATTTATGTTCGCTGAATCCTGATGTTGATCGATTAGCGATGGTTTGTGAAATGACGATTTCTCCAGCAGGTAAAATAATGCGCTACTCTTTTTTCGAAGGAGTCATCCAATCTCAAGCGCGTTTGACCTACCGTCAAGTCCACACAGTAATGGAAAAAAATGATAAAAATATGCGTGAACGTTTTACTCGTTTTATTCCACAGCTTACTTATTTATATGATTTGTTTCATTTGTTACGCAACGTACGCAAAGCGCGGGGCGCAATTGACTTTGATTTGCCAGAAACCAAAATTGTATTTGGTAAAAATCGTAAGATTGAAAAAATCATTCCCTACGAGCGATTTGATTCGCATCGTGTGATTGAGGAATGCATGTTGTGCGCCAACATTTGCGCAGCGCGCTTTTTAGAAAAAAATAAGCAACCCGGGTTGTATCGCGTTCATGAGGGTCCGACTGAAGAAAAATTACGTGACTTGCGTCGTTTTCTAAATGAGATGGGATTAAAAATGCCAGGCCATCGTGAGCCTATTCCTGCCGATTATTCAGCTATTTTACGTTCAGTTCAAGATCGTCCCGATGCACATATGATTCAAACCATATTACTTCGCTCTATGAGCCAAGCAGTTTATGATCCCGATAATAAAGGGCATTTTGGCTTAGCTTTTGAAGCTTATGCGCATTTCACATCCCCCATCAGGCGTTACCCTGATTTATTAGTTCATCGCGCTATTAAAAAAGTTTTATTACGTAAACCAGATCAAACGGATGATGGCTTTTTGACTAAAGCAGGTGAACATTGTTCCATGACAGAACGTCGTGCGGATGATGCGACACGTGAAGCTATTGATTGGTTGAAATGCGAATTTATGATGGATAAAGTTGGGAAAGAATATCTTGGTGTCATCTCGGGGGTCACTAGTTTTGGGTTGTTTGTCGAGCTAAAAGATATTTATGTAGAAGGGTTAATTCACATTAGCAATTTACCTAGTGATTATTATCGATTTGATCCGATTAAACATTTATTAGTCGGTGAGCGCAGCAACAAACGATTCCGTTTAGGTGATACAGTGAACGTTCAAGTTGCTCGTGTTGATTTAGATCAATGCGAAATTGATTTCGCGTTAGCAAATGGCGAACAGAAAAAAGTGGCAGGTAAAAGGAAATTGAAAAAGCGATAACGCAGCATAGATGCTTTGTTGTCGTTCTTAAAGGATGTTATGGGTATGAGTTGATTGTCATGAAATGGATGACATGTTTATTCATCGGGATGATGGTGATGCTATCTGCTTTTGCTGCATCACCCGAATTGCTTCACAAGCTTCCACACGCCTATCCCGGCACCATTGATAAAATCACATTACATTATGTTGCTTGCAAAGATGGTACACGACTTCCTATTCGTAGCGCTATCCCGATTTTCGATTTTTTTATCAGTAAGCTTTATCATTTAAATCATTCCTATGGTAGTATTTCTCATAAAGATTTATTGCGCGATCGTTGCGAGCCTCTGTTTAGAAAAATGTATGGGAATTCGCCTGGAGAAGTTGAAAAAAATCTAGTCGTTATCTATTGGATGCCCCGTGTATTTGGTAAACGTTATCCATTAAAAGTAACAAAAATAAATGGTGTAGATGAGAAATTAAAGCAAGTTGCAGCTGAATTAGAAAAATTACCACCCACTTATTTTAAATATTTAGAAAAACCAGCTTCCAATTATTATTGGCGCAATGTTGCAGGCGAGCGGTATTTAAGCTTACATAGCTTTGGTATTGCAATTGATATTAATGTAGATTATTCCAATTACTGGTTATGGGATTTTTTAAAATTAAAGCGACCTATTTCTGATTTGCGTTATCATAAAATTCAATATCAAAATCGCATCCCAATCGAAATTGTAGAAATTTTTGCTAAGTACGGTTTTTATTGGGGTGGCAATTGGTATTTTTACGATACCATGCATTTTGAGTATCGGCCGGAGTTGTTATTAGGTTAGTTGGGGCTGATAATTAGTAAGTTCCCATTGCAGCGGTTTTACTATACCGCTCATTTCAGTTGCATTTTTAAAAATTATTACAAAAAATAACGGGTGACAAAAGCCTTTTAATGGAGTTAAATAATTGACTCTAAAAGAAGTGAATAACTATATGAATGCAACTCTTTTGAAAATTGCTACCATTCTTTTTTTGTTTTTTGGGGAGGCTTTTTCTGTTTACTCAGAAATGGTGGCGGCAAAATCCCATCATGTTGCCATAGAAAGTTCTTCTGCTATTTATGTTAAAGCTTGCTTAGTCATCGCCTTGGCGGGTTGTTTACTTATTGCAGGTTACATGATCGGCTATAAATCTTATAGAAATATTTGGATTGTTAGTGCCATGTCTATTACTTCCATATTGATTATGGAGCCTTTAATTGGGTATTTGGTTTTTCAACAACTTCCAACACGAGGTGCGTTGATTGGTTTGATTTTAGGCGCATTGGGCTTTATCGCTACTTTTACTTAACGCGGAAGAAACTTATTGAGAGGATCATACCAATAATATTTCGCGAATACTTTGATAAAGTGTGTCAATATGCCTGATCTTATCTGGCGCAATAAAAATTGTATCATCACCTGCAAGTGTTCCCAATATACCTGATACATTTTTTTGATCAAGCAAACGAGCAACCAATTGTGCCGAACCAGGGGAAGTTTGAATGACAATGAGTGCTTCATTGTGAGCAATGTTTAATACCAGTTGTTTTAATTGGTCTTTTGGTGTAATGGCAATGAGCTCAGTCGGTAAGCGATAGACAATTTGCTCTCCCTCATTCATCTTAATCGCACCTAATTTATGCAATATCCGCGAAATCATGGCTTGATTGATATCAAATCCTTGTTTGTGTAAAACTTCTCGAATTTCATCTTGGGTTCTTACCATTTTCTTTTGAAGCAAATTTTGAATGGCGACGATTAAATCAATTTTCTTGTGGTTTGTTTTTTGAGACATATGTCATTATTCCAGATCCTAATATTCGGGCTAACCAGTTGCAACATTATCAATTAATTTAGCGAATGCACCATTACCTAATACATTCACACACGTGATCACTGGGTCGAACAAAATATATAAAGCTGTAATGAGAGATAACATGTTGGTATTAAAACCAAGATAAGATTCCAAGATAGGTAGCATGATGATGATTCCTCCACCTGGAACAGCAG
Organism: Gammaproteobacteria bacterium RIFCSPHIGHO2_12_FULL_37_34; assembly: GCA_001801495.1. Classification (GTDB taxonomy): domain Bacteria; phylum Pseudomonadota; class Gammaproteobacteria; order DSM-16500; family DSM-16500; genus Aquicella. Next base: position 5,315 of record MGXW01000064.1, on the reverse strand, counting down.
CAACGGAAAATTTGGCAAGAACAAAATAAAAAGTAAAAATTAAATAATGAATAAGAGAAGGCTCGGCCATTCCAAATGTTTTAAGAATAGCAAAAGCAAAAATAGGTATGGCGAAGCAATCACCTAGTAAATGAATGTTAACTGTAGCAGGGACAACAGAGCGGGCTAGGGTTTTGTTGCGAGTATTGTTTTCTACACCCATAATGGTTAATGGCATGCTAGCCGCACTAGACATGGTGCTAAAACCGCTTAATGCAGCGGGTAGCATGTTTTTTATGCAATTTAAACCATCTAACATTCTGCCTTTATTTACAAGCAAATACGCGCTAGTGATATAGAACAATTGTGCCGCAGCAATGATCACAAAAATAAGTGCGTAATTTTTTAAAATTAATCCGATGACACCATCTGCTTGTAGTTTAATTAAATAACCTGTTACAAAAAGGGGTATGAGATAAATAAAGAATTTTAATATTTTGCTGATCACCCAATCTAATTGGTTTGCAATATTTGTTGTACGTTTTATTTTAATTAAGCTTAAAATCACACCTAATCCAATTCCACTAAACATGGCTTTATCATTTGCGATGAATGGCGGCAAGACAAACGACCAAGCAGCTTGTAAGGTTGAGCTTTCTTTTGGCAACGTAATGGATAAGTTAAGATGATAAATAAATGATCCTACGTAATGGCTCAAAAAGGTGGCAATGAAATTTGAACATACGACACCACCTAATATTAATAGAATAATACGGGTAGCATTGTGTGTTAATGTCATTGCGGTTTTAAACAATAGACCAAAAATAATAAATGGTAATAAAAAAATGATCACGGATTTAATACTTAAGCTTAATGCATAAAGTATTTCTTTGATTCCTAGCGGAATAAAGGAGCCAAAGCACATTACCATTACAATGATAATGAATAATAAAATGGGTAGTTTGTAGGGCATAAGTTTTCCAATGATACCTGAAAAAGAGAAGAATGTGTTAAGTTCTTGTTGAATAATAATTCAATATTATGTATAATTATGCGACGAGGTGAATCATGACAACATTTGCGTTTAAACAGCCACAATATAGCTTATCTATTAAAAGGGAATCAAGATGACTAAAAAAATAATTCTTGCTTATTCAGGGGGGCTTGATACGTCATGCTCGATTAAATGGTTGCAGGAACATGATGGATACGAAGTCATTGCAGTGACAATGGATGTTGGAGAGGGCAAAGATTTGCAGCCGATTCATGATAAGGCTTTGAATGTAGGCGCAACAAAATGCTATATTTTACCTTTACAAGAATTGTTTGCAAATGAATTTTTAGTTCCTGCTTTGCAAGCGAATGCTTTGTATGAAAATACTTATCCACTCATTTCTGCTTTATCACGACCACTCATTGCGCGTTCTCTTGTTGATGTTGCAAGGCAGGAAAATGCTATAGCGGTTGCCCACGGTTGTACTGGAAAAGGAAATGATCAGGTACGTTTTGATGTCACGATTCATGCATTAGCTCCACATTTAAAGATTGTGGCTCCTGTTAGAGAAAATCCTTTATCGCGAGAAGATGCAATCCATTATGCGAAGAAGCATCATATTCCACTTCCCATCGATTTGGATAATCCATTTAGCATTGATCAAAATCTTTGGGGAAGGAGTTGTGAATGCGGCGTGCTGGAAGATCCTTGGATTGAGCCGCCAGAACAAGCTTATGCGCTTACTAAAAGTTTAATGCAAACACCAGAATTGGCGGAAGAAATAGTAATTGAATTTGAGCAAGGCATCCCCGTCTCATTAAATGGCCAAGTAAAATCGTTTGCAAATATTATTATTGACTTAAATCAGTTAGCGGGGAAACATGGCATTGGCCGTATTGATCACATTGAAAATCGACTCATTGGAATTAAATCACGAGAAGTATATGAAGCGCCTGCTGCTATTACCCTTATTATTGCGCATAGAGCTTTAGAAGCACTTACTTTAGTGCGTGAAGTGGCGCATTTTAAATCAATTATTGAGCAACGCTTAGCAAATTTAATTTATGAAGGTTTGTGGTTTTCACCACTTCGAGAAGCTTTGTATGCTTTTATTCAGCAAACTCAACAGCATGTGACAGGCAAGGTACGGGTGAAGTTGCACAAAGGCCACGCTGTAGTGGTTGGAAGAGCGTCGCCATTTTCTTTGTATGATAAAAAGCTTGCTACTTATGCTGCTGCCGATCAATTTGATCATCAGGCTGCTTTAGGATTTATTAAGCTTTTTGGGTTACCAACACAAATTTATCATAGAGGATTGCAAGGTGAATAAAAAATTATGGGCGGGACGATTTCAAAAACAAGTTCATCCTATGGTAGAGCGATACACGGCATCTATTGATTTTGATTATACGCTGATTTATGAAGATATTCTGGGTAGTCTTGTCCACGTAAACATGCTGGAGAAATGTAGCTTGATCGATAAAGAAGAAAGTAATCAATTACAACTAGGATTAAAAAAAATAGTACAAGAATATGATCAAGGAAAGATTGAATTCCATCTTGCTGACGAAGATATTCATACAAACATAGAGCGATATTTAAAAAAATATGTTTGTGATCTTGCGGATAAATTGCACACCGCGCGCAGTAGAAATGATCAAGTTGCGTTAGATACGCATCTTTATTTGCGAAAACAAATAATATTTATCGTTCATTTATTGATTGAGTTGCAAAATGCTTTATTGGATTTGGCAACGAAACATCAGAATATTGTTTTTCCGGCATATACACATTTGCAACGTGCTCAGCCTATTTATTTAGCGCAGCATTGGTTAGCATATGTAGCGATGCTGCATAGAGACGTTGAGCGTTTGCAAAGCTGCTGGATTCGTGTTAACCAATCGCCATCAGGTGCTTGTGCTGTAGCTGGTTCCACTTTGGCTACGGATCAATATTATGTGGCAGCAGAATTGGGATTGGAGGGAGTTTATTTAAATACATTGGATGCAGTTAGCGATCGGGATTTCATCGTTGAATTTTTGGCGGCTGCTTCTTTAATCATGATGCATATTTCACGTTTAAGTGAAGAATTAATTATATGGTCTAGCCAGGAATTTAATTTTATTAGTTTTGATGATGCCTATTGCACAGGTAGCAGTATGATGCCTCAGAAAAAAAATCCTGATGTTGCTGAATTGAGCAGAGGAAAAACGGGTAGAGTCTATGGTGCGCTAGTTACAATACTTACTTTATTAAAAGGGTTACCCTTAGCTTACAATAAAGATTTACAAGAAGACAAAGAACCACTGTTTGATGTAGTTAAAACGCTAACGCATACGGTGTCAATTTACATCCCATTATTAGCAACCTTAAAAGTTAATAGCGATGTGATTCATCATTCACTGCAAAGCGGCTATTTAAATGCAACGGCTTTAGCAGAATATTTGGTTACTAAAGGCATATCATTTCGCGAAGCACATTCTATCACAGGGAAAATGGTAGCATACTGCTTGCAAAATAACTCTCGATTGCAGGATTTAACTTTAGCTGACATGCAAGGATTTTCAATGTTTATTGGAGATGACGTTTATTCCGCACTTGCGATTGAGAAAATTGCCTCGATTACCCAATCTAAATTACTGACATTATCAGCTTATGAAAACCAAATCAGCATCAGCAAAGCATGGTTGGCGGAAAAGTTGTGTATGCTACAAAACATCTATTTAAAATTTGATGTTCCTTTAAAATAAATTATAATATACCCATGAAATTTTCCGCTAAAGAACATCTGGTTTTTGGCTTGCATGCTGTTCAATCATTATTAACGCATAGATCAAACAGCATTACGCATGTATGTGTGCAAAAAGAACGATGTGATCAGAAAATTGAATCGATTGTGCAATTAACAAAACAACACCGTATTCGTCTTGAGTATCTTCCTCGTCAGGAAATTGATAGAATAACCGAGCAAGCGAATCACCAAGGGGTGGTTGCTTTTTGTGCCAAAGCCAAACACTATACAGAACACGATTTAAAAAAAATTTTAGAAAATTTATCTGCGCCACCTTTTATTTTGATATTAGATGGTGTACAAGATCCACATAATTTAGGAGCATGTTTTCGCTCAGCTGATGCAGCTGGTGTGCATGCCATTATTGCACCAAAAGATAAATCAGTTGGATTTACTCCTATAGTCAGTAAAGTAGCAAGTGGTGCTATGGAAACCATACCATTTGTGCAAGTGACAAACTTAGTGCGGGTACTCGATAGTTTAAAAAAACAAGGCATCTGGATTTATGGTGCCGCAGCTGAAGCGGATCAAACAGTGTTTGAAACAAATTTATCCGGTCCAATTGCTATTGTTTTAGGAGCAGAAGGTAGCGGTTTACGCAGATTAACACGTGAACATTGCGATGTATTAGTGAAAATCCCTATGAAGGGACATATTGCTAGCCTCAATGTTTCCGTTGCTGCAGGTATTTTTTTGTTTGAAGTTGTGAGACAGCGAAGTTAAAGAAGCTTTTTTAATCCACTGTTTTTCAAACCCCTGTTCATCTTGCATTCCGGACGTTTTTGACCGATACTAGATAAAGGATAGTGTGAAAGGATCTGAATTAGTTAAAAAATTAAAAAAATTAGGAAGAAAAAGAGGTCTTAAAGTTGAGATTATACAACGACGTGGTAAAGGAAGTCACAGCACGCTTATTTTTGGAACTCACTTTACTATTATTCGCAATTTGAAGGATGAGCTTAAAACAGGTACTTATCATGCTATGTTAAAACAGCTTGGAATTTCAGAAGAAGAATTGAGGTGATACATGAATAAACAATTTAATTATCCCGTTAAATTTCTTAAGCAAAAAGAAGGGGGGGTTTTAATACGATTTCCTGATTTTCCAGAAGCAATTACTCAGGCTGATTCGAAAGAAGAAGCCTTTAGAGAAGCAATTGATTGCCTAGAAGAAGCTATAGCTAATCGTATTGAGATGAAGTTGGATATCCCCAACCCAAGCTCTATTAAAAGGGGGCAGCATCGCGTTCTTCTTCATGCTATCTTTGCTGCTAAATTAGCTTTGTATCTTGCTTTGCGAGAACGGAAAATAACAAACACCGCATTAGCAGAAAAATTAGATTGTGATGAGAAAGAAATACGCCGCTTACTTAATCCACATTATTGTTCCAAGCTGCCACGAATTGAACAAGCATTGTGGGTGTTAGGTAAGCGATTACAAATTGAAATTGTAGCGTGTGATCCATGTTAACTGCAATTGCTCACACATGAAACCTAAAATGCATGATATCGCCATCTTGCACGATATAATCTTTTCCTTCTAAGCGCCAT
>MGXW01000063.1 GCA_001801495.1 Gammaproteobacteria bacterium RIFCSPHIGHO2_12_FULL_37_34 | reverse complement strand
TATTTTTCGCCAGTAGCTTTTGAAAAACAGTGGTATCAACAACAGGGCTTCTCTCTTTCTACTGTCCATTAAAAGGTTGCAAGATCAGAATGATGTTTCTCAGAATTTAAGTGAAACGTTACTTCAACAGCAAAGTCTTGAGGAGATAGATTTTAAATGTAGGCCGAATGTAAATCACGTATATCACATCGGCCAATCTGATATGCGCAATCAAACGTTAGATGTGATGATTTCTTGGAAGGATAAAGACTATCGAAAACAACAAGATCAAAAAGATCAAGCAGAAACAACGGAAAACAGGAAAGAAATTCTGGTATTTTTTTATGAGAATCCAGAAATAGCTAAGATAAAAGCAGAGTGGTTGCTAGCATTAGCTGGATTCTGGGGTAAAGCAGTTGATAAGATAAAAGAACAAAAAAGCGAATTATTAAAAGAAAAAGATATTATGCAATCACTTCAACCATTACTCGGCACACTTCAAAAAGAATCTATAGCTCAACAACCAAAAAATAATGGATTATGGTTTCCAGTTATACAACTAGAGCTAGTGTCGCCAGAAGAGCAAGTAGACGGTATAATTGTCGCTCTTGAAATATCAGAACAAGCTCTAATAGAGAAAGCGAACGATTTACAAAATCAACAAGCAAACCTTCAAACATTATGCGCTTCTCCATTGGAAAGAGATATTATTGTTGTCACACCGCAAGAAATTTATGGTAAGGATAAAGACTTAAATGATTTAGTTGGAAGTGAAAGTGGCCAGAAAATAAAAATGGTTCTTCCTAATAAGAAAGAAGATGCGCCAGGTGCTCCACATCAAACTATTTTGCAAATGATTAAGTTAGAAACAAAATTAGAGGATTATCTTGAAAAAAGAGAACAAGAAGGCGACTATTTGCATTATATCAACTTCTTTTGTTTTTCAAAAAAGGGGTTAGGTATTTCTAAAGCAGCAAAAATAGCTGCTGCAAAATGTTTAAAAGGAGTTATCGCAGGCAAGAATCCAGAGCTCTTAGAGCAGCATTTAGCTGCCCTACAACAAGGACGTTTAAGCAAAACATATAAATTGTATTGTTCGATGGCTGGAGTAGATCCCAAACATCCCACACAGTACTTACCATATTTCCACGGAGCCACAGATCTTCGTTCTGTTTTTGCTCGGGTTCGTTTTTAACGCGAATTCGAGTTTTTAATCGAGTCACCACCTACTCGATCAAACTCAAAAAAGCCTGCTACTGGGAAATGATCAGAAAGATCAAAAGCGGGCCACATTTTTTCGTTATCTAAATCGCGCAAAATAAATATTTTATTATAAGTTAGTTTTGGTTTGAGATGTAAATGACTATAGAAAACATAATCTATTCGATTGCGACTATAACCAACCTTCATGGTGTTAATGTAACTGTCAGCAGAATAGGGATAGCCAATGTTTTCTGGCAAGCCAACATGCAGTGCCTGTTGTAAAAAATAAAATTGTGGTTTCAGAGGATCAATATTAAAATCACCGCCTATTACAACAGCTTGATGGTGCGAAATGTTTAAACTCTCAATAAAATATGCTAATTCTTGCAATTGTTTTTCACGCGCATCCTCACCACCATGTGCGTTCGCCGATTGCAAATGTGTACCAAACACATGATACAGGATGCCCATTTTATTGATCGCAGCGTAAATAGCACCTTTTGCGGCTAATCGATCAATATCCGCACTTGCTTGATAAACCACTTGGTCTTCTTTCAAAATTGGCCATTTGCTAAAAATCATTACGCCACCCGATAACGCTTTAGTGGTACGATAGCCTACAACCTTCGTGTGATAAGGGTAATACATGCGCATGAGATTGGTTAACGTTATTCGTAAATCTTGATCAAACACTTCTTCTAAAATCACAACATCATAAGTAGAAATTTTTTTCGGAATATCTTGTGCTCGAATAGTTGGATGATTAAGGTTATTGACTACATTCGCATAAAATGGCATGAATTGTGTGTTATAAGTTAATACATGTAATTTTTGCGGTGTGTCAAGATGCGACGCGCTTATTTCTGCTTCACTGATAGTAAAATGATAATTATCAAATAACTTTCCTGTTGGTGTCCATAGTCGCGCATAGAGTTGATAGGTTTTCCCAAAGAAATCAGCAGTAAATAGTTGAAAATGATGATTCGTTAATATTTTTTGTTTATTTTGTAATGGAAGAGTAAGCTCGCTGTATAGATCAGAACCATAAATAGCTTTCCCTTTTTCTGTAATAGAAAAAACAAAAGGTTGATTCCATGGTTGTTGTATGGCGATATCAAATTCATATAACTGATTTGCTTTGACATTTATATTTCGGCTAAACCAAAGCACCTGTTTACTTTCATACGGTGCTAGCGTGAGAGTATTGCCATCCCAATCCCTACCTTTTTTGAAAAAAATGTCTTTTGTGGTAAGATGAATTTTAAGATTTAAATTTGTTTTTGTATTATTGGTTAAAATGATGAATGTGTAACCACCCATTACTTCGGCATGCACAGCCGTTGTGATGAGCAAACTTATAATCCATGAAGTAAGGACTTTTTTCATTCTATAGAATTATCATGAAATTAGTTTCCTGACTACTATAAAATCCATGATTAGAGTACACCACACCTATGAACCTTTTATTTTATGATGTAGCAACACCCACTCTTTATCATCATACAACCCTTTATGAAAGAGGCTTGGGTGGTACGGAAGCAACCATTATTCGCATTGCGCATTCATTGAAAAATAATCACACGGTTTATATTGCTCAACATTGCAGGTCTTCTCAAGATGATTGTGATTTTGATGGTGTACAATACATTTCATTAGCATCTGCTAATCGGCTTACCCCTGATGCAGTGGTATTATTACGTGAATATGAATGGATTAACCGAGTAGGTGAGTTATTTCCACAAGCTAAACATTATTTCTGGATTCATAATTTACCACCAAGAGATTTATACATAACGAATCACGCATTACGTAAACATAAATATGAAATTATAGCGGTATCACATTTTCATAAACAAACCATTATTAAACGCTTAAAGCCCGCATGGTATCAGCCTTTTCGCGCTTTAAAACGGATCAACCCTGCTATTAAAGTATCTGTTATCTATAACCCGATTGATGATTTGCTCTATCCTGATTATACCAAATGGGATCCCAATCAACTTATTTTTTTAAGTTCACCACATAAAGGATTAGCAGAATGTTTAAAATTATTTGTTAACATTCTTAAGCAATTTCCTGATATGAAATTGCTTATTTGTAATCCGGGAAATTGGGATAGTACCATTACGATCCCAAACAGTGTACAGGTATTAGGAACGATTCCGCATTATCAAGTCATGGAGCAGGTGAGACGATCGCTTTGTGTTTTCTATCCACAAACTAAACGTGCTGAGACATTTGGTTTAATCTATGCAGAAGCTAATGCGGTTGGCACACCTGTGCTTGCACATCCTGTTGGATCAGCAAAAGAAGTACTAAGCGATCCTATTCAATTAGTGAATGGTAAACGCATCAAGGCGGTTATTAGAAAAATTGATGAATGGCGCACAAAACGTCCTATCATACAAGGTAAAGATGAATTTAGACTTCAGCAAGTCACCAAAAACTGGCTTCATTTATTAGCTGACAATTGATGTGCTACAGAACCGGACAAGTCTATGTGTCACTAACATTTTATAATCAACCCCCCCTTGAAACTGCACCGGTTTAGTAGTACACTTAGTTATGGATATTAAACATAAAGAATATATAGCCTTCGAGGGTGAAGAATTTACCATTGAATGGTATTTCGATAACAAGGGGAAAAGTATCTCCTTAGATTATTTAGAGTCCTTAGATGAAAAAGAACAGGCCAAATTATTTGAATTAATTAAGCTCATAGGAAACAGGGGGGTAATTCAAAATAAAACCAAATTTAGGAATGAAGGCGACAAGATTTATGCCTTTAAACCAAAGCCCCATAGATTCTTATGCTTCTTCTTCGAGGGACAGAAAATTATTGTGACGAACGGTTTTCATAAGAAGACAGACAAGCTACCAAAGAACGAAAAAGACAGAGCATTAAAGATTAAAACTGACTATGAAACCAGAGTTAGGCGAGGTAACTACTATGAATAAGCCATTATCTACTTTTGAAAGAAAGATGAAGAACCCAAAGTTTAAAAAGGCTTTTGAAGAAGGTTATAGAGAATTACTTTTCTCTGAATTAATGATTTCTATTATGGATGACGATGATGTATCAATCAGAGGATTAGCTAAAGAAGCTAATCTCTCTCCCTCAGTAATTCAAGACCTTCGTTCAGGGAAGCAGCATGATATCAAGGTAAGCAATTTGATAAAGATCGCTCATGCTTTTGGGTATGAGGTTATCCTGCAAAAAGGTGAAAAACGCCTAACCTTCCAAGAAGGAACAAAAGCATCTAAGCACCACTTGAGCGTTGTAGCTGCTGCTTGCTAGAAGTAAATGTCGAGGTGACGCACTACGACCGACCCCCCACATTTTTACGCTCTCCATAAAATGTTTAGGCCAAAAGAAATATATTTTCCATTTATCATTGTAAATTATTGAATTTACATCAATAAATGCGTCATCCGTATTAGCGGAAATTACACGTTTTATAAATCAATGCATTGAGAATAGCCAATATTTGCATTATGAGAGGTTCTGGCACCTATCAAGATTAATCGGTACAATAAATATAATATTCAAGGAAATTAAAAAATGTCTATCGATGTAGCCGATAAGAAAGACCTTATCAAAAAACAAGCATGCTTTTCACAATTAAACGATAAGGAATGTGACATTCTGATTGAATTATTACATGAAAAAAATATCAAATGTGGCGAAACCATTGTGATGGAAGGAGATATAGTCGATAGTGTTTATTTAATAGTGAGTGGCACAGCAGATGTGAGGCATGTCTATTTAAAAAACGGCGTATCTGAATTTCAATCGATTGCACAATTAGGTCCTGAACAAGCGATTGGCCTAAATGAATTTGGTTTTTATTCATTATCGGGTGTTCGAACCGCCACAGTTGTTGCACTCACTGACATGACTCTGCTTCAATTTAGTGTAGCTGCATTTCATGGGTTTGCTCTTGCTTACCCGCATGTGAATGAAGTCATGCGAAAATTTGCTCAGATTTATTTAGACAAAAATTTACCAAATAAATAGCAGCCCTGATAGTATGGACCCTGCTATCTTTAACTAGGCTTCGTAATGAGCCAGAATGAGGATTGTAAAACCTTTATTCACTGATAGATGCAGGATCAACAATGAAGGATATTAAAATATTAGGGATAGAAAAGTAATGGTAATTAAATCAATGGTACAACTTTCTGATGCAACTAACATAATACAGACCTCACACCAAGTTAGTATCACTCTAACTGATGGCACTGTATTGTTGAATATTAAAAATCACAATTACTACGAGTTCAATATGATTGCTTCACACATTTGGTCGTACTTAAGCAAGCAGATATCAATTGGAAATGTAATCTACCTCCTGTCGAAACAGTACAGTATCACAGAAAAAGAACATGCAACAGATATTCTTACATTTCTTTCACAACTACTTGCCGAAGAACTAATTGAAATAGTCCCTTAAGCTCGATCGTTACTTACACTACTGACGCTCTCTGTTAAGAATTCACATCAAGACTTAGCCCAGCGCAAAACATGGCGCATATTAAACCACTGAACGTAATGGTTTCAACTGTGGTCAAAGCTGCTATTTTTAAAATGATTAAGCCACTAAAGCGCACATACCACTAATACCATAGCATATATTTTCATGAAACCCTACCACCCAAACGTCACCACAACGCACCCAAGCATGCCCAATCCAGCGATTATTTTTTTGTTTTAACATTCCAAAATAAATAGTTGTTGAGTGATTCCTTCG
>MGXW01000062.1 GCA_001801495.1 Gammaproteobacteria bacterium RIFCSPHIGHO2_12_FULL_37_34 | reverse complement strand
ATTGTTTTTTTGATTTCTATTTTTATCAATTCTATTTTAGTGTTTGCACTTCTTGCTGATAGCATGATTTTTAATATGTACCATATGCATTATGCAGCGGTTGGATGGGAAGTTTTTAAAGCGAATGCTTTTTCACACGTTATTCCTTTATCATCTTCAGAAATCATTTGGTTAGTGAATGCGGGTATCATATTATTGTTAATCGAAAGCATGATTGGTTGGCAAGTCTTACAACATATCACAAAAGATTATCCACGTACCTGGCCTAAGACAATATTAATCATTATTGCTTTTTGTATCATCAGTTCTTATGGATTAAATTTTCTAGTCAGGACTTCTTCTACCAGATATAACTTCAAGCAAACGAGCATGAACTATTTAATGGTAAAAGCTACTCGATTTATTCCTTATTACGATGAGATTTTCCATGTCGTTTTTCCTATTCACGATAAGATTAGACACGTAGAAACATCATCAGGTGCAATTGATTTTCAACTATATGAAAAAAACCGTCCTTTGAAATATCCTAAGCAGATCTTGCAATGTCAGATACCTTCGTTGCCGCTCAATGTTGTTATGATTGGTATCGATGCCTGGCGCTTTGATGCGATGACTCCTCGCATTACCCCGCATATTGCTCAATTTGCTAAACAATCATCCAATTTTTTAAATCATTGGAGTGGTGGCAACTGTACTCAAGCTGGCTTATTTTCATTATTTTATGGGATACCAGCCAATTATTGGAACGCTTTTTTAAAGCAGCAACGCGGACCAGTATTGATTCATCAATTTAATCAAGCAAACTATAAGATAGCTATCTTTTCAAGCGCGCAGCTTAATTTCCCAGCATTTGATCAAACTATTTTTCGAGAAGTCAAACCTCTTATAATTCGTATGCCAGGAGTAACAACCATTGCACGTGATCGTGCTATTACCCAAGCATTTAAAACATTTTTATTGTCTAGGAATAAAAAACAACCTTTTTTTAGTTTTATTTTTTATGATGCTGCGCACAATTACTGTGAAGAAACAGCAGGACAACATCCTTTTCGTCCCTGGATAAAAACATGCGATCGTTTTTCTTTAACAATTGATTCTGATCCCAAACCTTACTTACATCGATATCAAAATGTTGTTTATTTTATTGACCATCAAATCAATACAATTCTAATTGCTTTGCAAAAACAGGACTTATTAAAAAATACAATCGTTATTATCACAGCAGATCATGGCGAAGAAATAAATGATCATCGATCTGGTTATTGGCAGCATGCGAGCGCACATACGCCGTTACAATTACACATCCCATTCTTAATTTATTGGCCAAATCAACAGCCAAACACCTATCAATATTTTACTTCACATTACGATGTGGTTCCAACGCTTATGAAAGAAGTGTTAAATTGTCGCAATGTTTTTCAAGATTATACAATGGGTCAGTCATTGTTTACTGCCAATCATCGTCCTTTGCTGATTTCAGGAGGTTATGCTGATTACGCCATTATTGCTGATGATCAAATCACTCGCGTTTATCAGGGTGGAGATTATGCTGTTGATGATCAAAAAGGCCAACCTATTGAAAGGTACAATTTAAAAATAAAACCGCTACAACAAGCATTCAACTATTTAAACGAATTTTATAAATGAAAACGCTGTTGGTTGGCAACTGGTGGCCAGAGACGGAATTGAACCGCCGACACAAGGATTTTCAGTCCTCTGCTCTACCGACTGAGCTATCTGGCCAATGTATGTTTTTGTGAGAAGTTATTAAACCGGCTGGGTAAGGTCTAGTCAAGTGAAAAATCGCTTTTTTATTTCTCTGGTTCCACATATTGAGTAGGTTTGTTACTCCCGCTCCCAAACAAGAAATTTTCCATTTCTTGTAGTAAAAAAGTACGAGCTTTAGGATCGATCGTGCTCAAACGGTATTCATTAATTAACATGGTTTGATGATTGAGCCATAGTTGCCAGGCTTCTTTAGAGATATTTTCATATATTTTTTGACCAAGTGTGCCAGGAAACGGTGGTTGGGCCAAACTTTCAGCTTCTTTATTTAACTTGATGCAATGAATAAGATGTGTCATGTAAAAGGATCCGAATAGGTTTAGGCAAACCAATGGATGTTGGATGCTTCAAGTTATACCAAATTTGTGACGTGGTTTCCATGGTTTTTTCTGGTAGTTTTTTTATTGTGATTAATATAGGAAAAATATCTAAATGATAATGACTAAAAGTATGACGAAAAGATTTCAATAATAAATAATCCCTAATAGGTATCTGAAAATGTTGCTGACAAAAAGAGCGAATCGCTTTTGTTGACGGTTCTCCTGCCAACTCAGGCACACTCCATAATCCACCCCATATTCCAGCAGAAGGTCGTTTTTGCAATAAAATCGCATTATTTCTTTTGATAATGAGAAAAGTAGCAGAGCGGATAGGGATTTTTGATTTAACATTTTTTTTAGGAAGTTTACCCACTAAATTCTTTTGATAGGCTGCACATTGTTTTGTCAGTGGACAGTATGGGCACAGCGGTTGTTTTTGCAAGCATACTGTTGCGCCAAGATCCATCATGGCTTGTGTGTAATCTGCTATTCGTTTATTCGGTGTGAGTTGCTTTGCTACATCCCATAATTTTTTTTCAATTTTTTTATCGTTAATGGGATGCATAACGGCAAAAAAACGTGCCAATACACGTTTAACATTACCATCTAAAATGGTAGTAGGTTGATGAAAAGCAATTGCTAAAATAGCTCCGGCAGTAGATGGCCCGATGCCAGGCAGTTGTTGCAATTCTTCTAAAGTATTTGGAAATTGGCCGCCATATTTTCCAATAAGCATATGAGCAGTGCGTAATATATTGCGAGCTCGGCTATAATAACCAAGGCCAGCCCATAGATGCAGCACGTTATCTTCTGTGGCTAGTGCTAAACTATTTAAATCAGGAAAACGCAGCATAAAACGCTCAAAATAAGGGATGACAGTATTCACCTGTGTTTGTTGCAACATGACTTCTGAAATCCAAACGCGATAAGGCGATTTATTTTGCTGCCAAGGAAGATGTTTGCGGCCATGCTTATCGAACCAACGTAACAATAAAGTTTGGAATTGTAGAGATAACTTATTCACGCAAATATCATTTTTTGATCGTTGTGATGATGAATTATTTCATAAATTAAAATAGCAGCAAGTTTTGCAGTTCGATGATCAATATCATAGCGCGGCACATGCTCAACAATATCATAACCGACCACTTTTCCTGATGATGCTGCCTGGCGAATTAAAGGAATGACATCCCATGGATTTAATCCTAAAGGTTGTATAGAGTTAACGCCAGGGGCATGAGCTGCTGAGAATACATCAAGAGATAGACTTAAATAAATAATATCATTTTCATCAATGATTCTATCAATGAAGTCAAAAGATTTTTCACGCAATCCTTGGTGAATATCATCGGCAAGAATGTATTTGACATGATAATGTTTGGCGATATCGAACAATTGTCGAATATTTCCGGCATGCTGAATACCAATGCAATTATAATCGAAATGGCGTTTTTCAGTAAAATGTGCTTCTGCTATCTGATAAAAAGCAGTAGTTGCTCCAGCACGATGATGTGGATGAAGAGAATGCAAATCGAAATGTGCATCAAAGTTGATGATACCCAACTTTTTTTCAGGCGGATAACATGTAGCAATGCCTTGATAATGTCCAAAAGCTAATTCATGGCCACCACCGATTACAATTGTGACAATGTTTTCTTTCAGTAAAATAGAGACAATTTCACTTAATGCTTGTTGACTTTCTTCCAGATCGTGGTCATTGCAAATAATATCACCAACGTCATAGCAACAAAGGGTTGGTTTTTGAATAGGAAGATGAGCAAGGCGATGGCGAATAGCAAGAGGGCCTTCCATTGAACCGCTGCGACCAAGATCACGTTGCGTTCCCTCGTCACATTTAAAGCCTATCAGAGCAAAAGCATTTTCAGAGGATTTTTTGATTTTTTGTTTTAATAGATTAATTAATTGAATGTGTTGATGAAAACAAGCATTCATAGGAGCATCAGCATGCCCTAACCAAATAGTATGATTAGGGGGTAAATAGCGCGATTCCCATGTCATGACGTATAAAGCTTCATCACTAAGCCATAGCAGCTATTGGAATGCGAGCGCCAGTTTTTTGTAAGAAATCTTCCGAGCTCAATACAGCAGCATAAGTTGGCTGTAAGGCTGCTAAAAATGCATAATGAACATTTTGAGCATTAATAATTGTATGATTGAATTCCAATTGCCGAGTAGCACAGGTGTCGTGTAATACAGTACAACTGAAGCCCAAATCATAAGCGGCGCGCACAGTTGCATCGACAGTAAGATGTGTGGTCATACCACAAATGACTAAATGATTAATTTGATTTTTAATAAGGTAATTTAATAGTGGCGTATCTTTAAAGCTATTAGGATAATGCTTTTTTATAACCATTTCATTTTTTAAAGGTTGCACACTAACATAAAATTCAGCGCCTTTTGTACAAGGCAGAAAGTAGCTTGCATCGGGTTGCGTAGAGATATGTTGTGCATGGATAATCGGTTGTTTTTTTTCGCGGAAAGCTTGCAACACAATTTGTGCTTTGGTACTTGCTTCAACACTTTTTTCTAAAGGTGTTCTTCCATTTGGAAAATAATCGTTTTGAATTTCTAGCAATAATAATGCGGTATTCATGCCCGTTCCCTTTTCTTATCAAATAGTTTTCATATTTAATCACTTGCTGAGTTATATTTCAATTGATTCAGTAATTCTGGGCGAAGAATGATAAAAAAGTTTATTTAGAAAGACATATTTTGCCATCAATTATCTTTTTATATAAAATTTAACCAATACATTTTTATTTTACATGAGTTTGCGTCCAATTTTGGTTCTGGGAATTAAATCCAATGTTCGGTATGTGCAATTAACCCCGCGAGGCCGATAATCATTCCCATCAGCCAAAGAAAATTGGACCAAAGACGATCTTGAATAGCATCAAACTTTTTATTCAACCTGCTATCTAGAGTATCAAACTTGTTGTTTACAGCATCAAACTTGCTGTCTATGGCATCAAACTTCCTGTCTATGGCATCAAACTTCCTGTCTATGGCATCAAACTTCCTGTCTATGGCATCAAACTTGCTGTCTATGGCATCAAACTTCCTGTCTATGGCATCAAACTTGCTATCCATTTTATCAGACAAGTGTTTCATATCTTGCCTAATATCAAGCATAGTAGAATTAATATTTAGAATAGTAGTTTCTAATACTGCTATGCGAGCATCGTTACTCATGCTAGCCTCATTTTTTACAGCTTTCATTATTCAATCCTTATTTAGTATAACACGGAAGATTTTTTGTTTGGTATGCAAGAAGTCTAAAGAAAGGAGTGGGAAATTCTAAAGAGGTGGGTAGAATTTACCCACCTCTCTTTAGAACCTGTTCAAAGTCTTTTAAGTGGATGATGCTATTTTTTTTACCTC
>MGXW01000061.1 GCA_001801495.1 Gammaproteobacteria bacterium RIFCSPHIGHO2_12_FULL_37_34 | reverse complement strand
GCTCCATTTCATCTAGTAAATCAAGCACAACAGCGGCACCAGCAAGGTTGATTTCTAAATCACGCTGCAATCGTAACACGGTTTGAATGCGCTGCAATTGCCTCATATCAAACAACCATTCATTTGGTGTTGCACCTTCCGGGCAAATAATTTCGTAAGTAATTAAGTCGATAATAAAATTTGGTGTAACATGGCTTATTTCACATAATTCATCAAGCGAGAAGCTGCTCTCTTCAGTGTAATCTATTACAATCATTGGCTCTTTTTTACTCATGCTATCCTCATATCACCCAATGCTCGCGTGGATTAAACGGCATGATGCGCGCCATGTTTTCATACAATTGACGTTGTTCTTCGGTTTTTACAGGAGGTGTTTCAATTTGCAAAATAACATACTGATCCCCAAATGGTTTGCCCGGCATGCCTCTTCCTTTTAAACGCAGCTTTTGGCCTGCTTGTGAGCCTGCTGTTAATTTCAAACCAACTGCACCACCTAATGTTGGCACTTTAATGTGTGCGCCAAGTGCTGCTTCCCAAGGAGTGATCGGAAGCGTCATGAAAATATCTTTATTTTGTAGAGAAAAACGCGAATGCGTTTGAATATCGATTTCTAAATAAAGATCACCCGCTCCTCCTCCACCTGCTCCAACGCTACCCTGCCCACCCAAGCGCAATTGTTGACCTGGCATGACACCAGGTGGAATATTGACCTTGATCGTACGTAAAGCAGTATGCACACGACCGCTTGTATCAATTTCCGGAATTTGCATTTGAAATGTTTTACTGACACCATGAAACGCTTCTTCCAAAGAAATTTGAATTTTAGCGTGTTGATCACTACCCCGCTGTTTAAATCCGCGTACACCTTCTCGACTAAATCCTGCTTGCCCAAAAAGATGCGTGAAAAAATCACTGAAGCCACCTAAATCAGCTTCAGCAAATTCATTCTCACCATTAGTATAAAAACGAGTATGTGCTTGTTGCCAATCGGGTGGTGGCCTAAAATCTTGGCCTGCTTTCCACTCACTTCCTAATTGATTATAGGCGGCACGTTTTTCAGGATCTTTTAAAACTTCATATGCTTCTTGTACGTTTTTAAATTGTTCTTCAGCATTTGGTTCTTTGCTCACATCGGGGTGATATTTGCGGGCAAGTTTTCGATAAGCATGTTTAATATCATCTTGAGATGCTTTTTTGTCTACGCCCAAAATAGCGTAATAATCTTTGTATTGCATAACTTCTCACCCCAACCTTCTCCCACACTATTTCTCCTCCGGCAATCTCACTGTTAATACATCGCATTTTGCACCATGCAAAATGGCATTTGCCGTTGAACCCAATAACAGTGATAACCCATGACGCCCATGACTGCCGCACACAATTAAATCTGCTCTCACTTCATCAGCAATTTTCAAAATTTTTGTTTTAGTGGGGCCCACTTCAATATGTTGATCACTCTTAGCTACTTGTAATTTTTCACCTAATTTTTCTATGGATTGTCTTGCTTCTTCAATTAATTGGCCTTCAATATCTTCAATACCAAGATAAGCATAACTGTAACCCGGAAGAGGCTCGACCACATGAATTAAACTGAGTTTTGCACCTGTTAATCCACGCATACTACGTACTTTATCGACGAGATAATCAGTATCTTCTGTTAAATCAGTCGCAAAAAGAATATGTTTATACATGATTTCATCCTTTAAACTTTTAAACGATTGCAGTTGCCTTAGAAAACACAATGCGCTCTTTTTCCAAATCTATTTGAATAATATCTCCTGGTATAAATTTGCCGGAGAGTATTTCATGAGCCAATGGATTTTCAATATGTTGTTGTATTGCCCGTTTTAATGGCCTTGCCCCATACACAGGATCATACCCTGTCGCTACTAAATAATCCAATGCTTGATCTGTAATCGTAATATTATAATCTCGTGCGGCTAAGCGTGCGCGTAAACGATCCATTTGAATACGAGCAATCTTTTCGATTTGTTCTTCATCAAGAGGATGAAACACGACAATTTCATCGATACGATTAATAAATTCCGGTCGCAAATGTTTTCCAACCATTTCCAACACCGCTTTTTTCATTTCAAAATAATCACCTTTGCGCGCAATATCTTGAATGAGTTCCGAACCTAAATTAGAAGTCATCACAATAACGGTATTACGAAAATCGACGGTACGTCCTTGACTATCGGTTAAGCGACCATCATCCATCACTTGTAACAAAATATTAAATACATCTGGATGCGCTTTTTCCATTTCATCCAATAAAATAACAGAGTAAGGTCGACGGCGAACATTTTCGGTTAAATAACCACCTTCCTCATAACCCACGTATCCAGGTGGCGCACCAAGTAAGCGTGATACCGAATGCTTTTCCATAAATTCTGACATATCAATGCGAATCACTGCACTATCGGTATCAAATAAAAACTCTGCTAATGCTTTACAAAGTTCGGTTTTGCCAACGCCTGTTGGCCCTAAAAATAAAAAAGAGCCAATCGGTCGATTGGGATCAGATAAGCCCGCACGCGAACGACGAATAGCGTTACATACCGCATGGACTGCTTGACTTTGGCCAATAATACGACGATGTAGCGCATCATCCATGTGAATTAATTTTTCTTTTTCACTTTCAAGCATCTTAGCAACGGGAATATGTGTCCACTTGGAAACAACTTCTGCTACTTCTTCATCGGTTACTTTATTGCGCAATAACCTCATCTCTTTTGGTTGTGCACCATTCCTTGACTCCGTTATTTTTTTTTCTAATTCTGGAATACGGCCATATTGCAATTCAGCCATTTTGGTTAAATGACCAGCACGACGAGCGTTATCAAAATCCATGCGCGCTTTTTCTAATTCACTTTTAATCGTTTGCGCATCTTGCAACAAGCCTTTTTCTGCCTTCCACACCGTTTCTAATTTTTTATATTCTTCTTCCAGTTGATGTAAATCAGATTCAAGTTTTTCTAATTGTTTTTTAGAAGCATCATCTGTTTCCTTCTTTAAGGCTTCACGTTCAATTTTAAGTTGAATAATGCGACGATCTAAGTTATCCATTACCTCTGGTTTGGAATCAATTTCCATGCGAATGTTGCTGGCTGCTTCATCAATCAAATCGATTGCTTTATCAGGCAAATTACGATCCGTGATATAACGATGAGACAACGTAGCTGCAGCAATAATAGCAGGATCTGTAATTTCAACACCGTGATGGACTTCATAGCGTTCTTTCAATCCACGCAAAATAGCAATGGTATCGGGTACATTCGGTTCTTCTACTAAAACGCGTTGAAAACGACGTTCCAATGCCGCATCTTTTTCTATGTATTTACGATATTCATCTAATGTTGTTGCGCCCACACAATGCAATTCACCACGTGCAAGTGCTGGTTTTAGCATGTTGCCAGCATCCATCGCACCTTCTGCTTTGCCTGCGCCAACAACATTATGTAATTCATCAATAAATAAAATAATATTGCCTTCTTGCTTGGCCAATTCTTTTAAAACCGCTTTTAACCGTTCTTCAAACTCCCCGCGAAATTTTGCACCTGCAATTAATGCACCTAAATCTAGTGCTAGTAAACGTTTATCACGCAAACCTTCTGGCACTTCATGATTAATAATGCGCTGCGCTAATCCTTCAACAATGGCAGTTTTTCCTACACCTGGCTCTCCTATTAACACAGGATTATTTTTAGTACGGCGCTGTAACACTTGAATAGTGCGGCGAATTTCAGCATCCCGACCAATCACTGGATCCAGTTTGCCTTTTTCAGCTTGCGCGGTTAAATCAACTGTATATTTTGTTAAAGCATTCCGTTGGTCCTCAGCACTTGCTTCCTCAACTTTTTGTCCACCACGTTCTTCATCAATAGCTTTTTCAATCGATGTTTTCGTTGCGCCACATTTGCGTAATAACTCTCCCAGTGATCCATTGTCTTCGACAGAAGCTAATAAAAATAATTCGCTCGAGATGTATTGATCTTTACGTTTTTGAGCCAGTTTATCAGTCACATTTAAAATGCGGTTGAGTTCATTTGATACATGTATGTCACCTGGTGTACCTTCTACTCGTGGTAGGCGATTTAATGCCGTATGAAGTTGTGAATGCAAATTGGCAACATTGACATTCGCTTTGGTTAAAATGGATCGAACACTGCCGCCTTCTTCATCTAATAGCGCCTTCATCACATGTAAAGGTTCAATGAAGCCATGATCATGGCCTAAAGCGAGTGATTGTGCATCTGCTAAAGCTAATTGAAACTTACTGGTTAATTTATCCATTCGCATGGTTCACCTCATCTGTTATATTTTAACATGTGGGCAAATTTAATAATGTCAAGTTGGTACCTATGAATATTGTTTACTTAAATGGCAACTTTTTGGAACTAAAAGATGCAAAAATTTCGGTGATGGATAGAGGGTTTTTGTTTGGGGATGGTGTCTATGAAGTCATCCCTGTTTATCAACAAAAATTAATTGCTCTTCAGCATCATTTAAAGCGATTAAAAATTTGTTTGCGGAAAATAAGAATACATGATCCTCTTAAAAAGAATAACTTTACTAAAATTTATAAAAAATTATTTAAAGAAAATCACATTCAAGATTGCTTGCTTTATTTGCAAATCACGCGTGGCAGCGGCGACAAAAGAAGTTATCTTTTCCCGAAAAAAATAAAACCAACTGTATTTATTTGTTGCATTCCTTTCACCTGGCCAACCATTCCCCATTTAGAAAAAGGTTTTACTGCTTACACCACAGAAGATATTCGCTGGGCTTATACAAGTATTAAATCACTAAACTTATTACCAAGCGTGCTTTTAAGTCAAGAAGCTCACGAAAAAGGCATGACAGAAGCTATTTTAATTCGACATCGTGAAGTCATTGAAGGAAGTATCAGCAACATTTTTTTAGTCAAAAATAATTGCATCATTACGCCTTATGAGCAATCTTGTATGTTAAGCGGCATCACGAGAATTTTAATTGTCCACTTAGCAAAATCGTTATCGTTTCCAATTGAAGAAAGAAAAGTCATGATAGACGAACTTTATACCGCAGATGAAATTTGGCTAACTGGTTCCAGCAAAACCATTGTGCCCATTGTGAAATTAGATGGTAAACGAATTGGCACAGGCAAAGCCGGCCCCATTTGGAAACAATTTGTTACACAACTTTTTGAAACTATGGGAATATTATAGATTAAAAAGGGCGTTGCTGCATAAAAAAAGCCTAAACGCTTATCAACTATTTTCCTTCATTTGATATAAAAAATAACTTATCGTCTTTTATACTCTTTAACATTTACTGCTTTCCATAATAAAACAGGATGTACTTTAATTAATTCAACTAACAATTTATCTTGAGTAATAAGTTCTGGTGTGATCTCGCCATATTCAATAATATTTGTTAAAAAGCTTTTTTCATTAGTATTAAATTCTATAATATCAGCCAAGTTATCCTTACATACATTGATCAATTTCGCTGACCATGATTTTAAATTTTTTGACTCTTTCAAGTCCTCTTGTCTTAGAACAGGGAGCAACATATTTTTTAATTCATTAGCATCAAAATGAAGATGCTCAAGAGACAGTTT
>MGXW01000060.1 GCA_001801495.1 Gammaproteobacteria bacterium RIFCSPHIGHO2_12_FULL_37_34 | reverse complement strand
TTCCGCGGCTTTGTTGATGCCTTGATGATCTGCAAAAAGAAGCTTTTCTTCGTAAACCTGCGTGAGTTTAGTAGCAGTAACCGATGCTAATTCAGTTGCAAGATCAACAGCAATCACACTATCTGCTGCATTGTGCACTTTTTTCTCTTGAATATTATTTTTTATACCATCTGCAATTCCTTTAACCATGCGGCCCGCAACTGTTGCGAACACCGCGCCTAATATAGGGATAGGTAACACACTACTCATCATATTTGAAGTCAGTGTCGCGCCAAATTCAGCTACTGAATTTGTCATTCTATCATTAGGTTTAATTAAATCACTCGTTAACAAAATAGCGGCGGTTATTTTTGCTGAAAAAATTTGATAAAAAGTATTATAAAAGGATCGCGTGTTTGGATGACCAACTATTTTTTTTTGTACGGCTTGTTTGTTTTCTTCCAGTTGGTGTTTGTTAAATAATGGCATCGATTTCTCTTCAAGTTGCCCTTCTCTTGCTTCTAATTCAAGAAGTTTTAATTGAATCGTTTGTGAATGTTCTTGTTCTACAGCAAATTTCGTTTGTAAAGTATCTGCAAGCTTTTCAAATGCATCTCCCTCCTGAGCCTCATCAAAAATTTCTTTAATTTTATTAATTTTTTCTGCTTGTTGATACAATTTTTCTTCTAATAGTTTACGAGCATTTTCTTCAATGATTTGTTTTTGTTGATACTCTTCTAATACTTCGCTAGACAAAATAGAATTGCGTCCCGCATCCTTCTTTGCTTGCTCTCTTTGTTGTTCTAAACTTTTTATTTCCTCTGTTTGTTTTTTTATTTCACCTTCCAATTGAGACACCGATTGCAGGTATAACTCCAACGATTGGCCTAACAAACTTTCTTCGTGACAACTTTCTCCATTTTTAGAATGAGCAGCCATGGAAAATGCGTCAATCAATTGTTCATCCGATATAAAAGACTGGTGCATACAATCTATTAAAGTATTGTTTTCTTTATTTAACAAATCATTTTCTTCATTTAATAAATCAACTTTTCTTTTAAAGATTTCGTTTTCTTGTTGAAGTGACTGAGATAATTCCTTTCCTGTTTGCAATCGTTTGGTTAGCCGTTTAACTTTTCTGTTCAATTCAACAAGTTCCAGCTCTCTTTCTTGTAGCTGTAATTCTTTTTCTTCTTGATTTAATTTTATTTCTTTCTTTTTTCTATCAATCTTTGCTTTAATTTCTTCTTTCCTCATATCGAGTTGCTTTTTTTCTAATAAAAATTGATGTTTTAATATTTCTTCATCCTGCGGTTTTTTATTTTCCATTACTAGCGTACCATTTTCACGATTGAAAGACATAGCCTCCCCCTCTTTACAACATGAGAATATTTTAACCTACCATAGGTATGGTTCTAGCGTAAATAAATTTTTTTCAATGCTTAGTATCATTATATCCGTTTCACTTCAGTGAAAGGTTAAGTGCAGCTTCATATAAAACATTCTTACGTTCACCTGTAATTTTACTAGCAAGTTTAACCGCTTGCTTAAGCGGTAATTCGGATAACAAAATGTTTAATACTTGTTTGGATGAGGCACTATCAGATTGATTATCTAATTGAACACCAGCAACAATAATGACAAATTCGCCACGTTGTTTCGCTGGATGGGATTGAAAATAAGTGAAAAGCGATTGTAAGTGATCAGAGATAATAGATTCATGTATTTTCGTTAACTCACGAGCAACGCACGCCATTCTCTTTCCTCCAAAAACATCTACCATGGTTTGCATTGCTGAAATAAATCGATGCGGTGCTTCGTAAAATACGATGGTGCGTGTTTCACTGGAAAGTAGTTGTAATCGTTGTCGTCGCGCTTCTTGTTTAGCAGGTAAAAACCCTTCAAATACAAATTGATCCGTTGGCAACCCTGCCACACTTAATGCTGCAATCGCCGCACAAACACCTGGGATAGGAATGACTTTTATACCACATGCTATTGCTTCTCTCAATAATGGAAATCCCGGATCACTAATCAATGGTGTGCCCGCATCGCTTACCAAAGCAATTGATTTGCCTTGTTGCAAAGCATGGATCACCTTCCTAAGTTGTTGATGCTCGTTAAAATCATGGAGAGCTGAAATAGGTTTTTGTATGGAAAAATGTTTTAATAGTATTCTCGTATGCCTGGTATCCTCAGCGACCACTTGATCAACTTGCCTTAATATTTCAATTGCACGAAAAGTGATATCTTGAAGATTCCCAATTGGTGTCGCAACAACGTATAATGTTCCTAATTCACTTTGCATAAGAGTATTGCCTTTATGAAAAAAAGTTTGAACATCTCCCCTACTACCCTGTTACAAAAAATAAAGACTCTATTCGCTTTCATGCTGCTCTTGGTAACACCCTTTAGCATCACCAGCTGTTCTTCATCGCTATCATTATCCTCATTTACCCCTTCTACAGAAGGACAATATACGACTTCGAAACCTCCAAAAACAGCATTATGGGAAGGAAACACCACCACCATTTGGGAAAATTTACAACGCCGCTCTACTGCCAAATTAACCGCTTTGCTCAACACAACCAATGACCCAAATGAGCGAGCCTGGATTGAACTTGCACTCATCAGCAAACGCAATAGTAATCGAACTCAAGCGCTAACCCAAGACTTGCTTGCTTGGCGTTCAACACATTCCTCACATCCTGCTAATCGTTTATTCCCAAGCAATGAAATTCTCAGCCAGTTGTCTAGCGAACCTGCTCCCCAACAAATTGCTATTTTACTTCCTTTACAAGGCGACTATGCTTCCTCTGGTCAAACCCTTCGAGAAGGATTTTTAAACGCTTATTATGCTAATTTAGAACGTATCGGTAAGCAAAATGTGTCTTTCTATGATACCGCTAACCAAGACATTAACTCACTCTATCAACAAGCTCTTAATAACGGTGCGGATATTGTCGTTGGACCCTTAATTAAAAACAATGTTCAACAATTGATTCGATCCGGTTCATTTTCAACGCCTGTGCTTGCTTTAAACTATACCGATATTTATTTTGGTTCCTTACCAAAAAATTTCTATGAATTTGGATTGTTACCTGAAGATGAAGCAATACAGGTAGCAGAACAAGCACGAGAAGCGGGTTTAACTCATGCTCTTATCATTGCTCCAGAAAATCCTTGGGGAAAGCGCTTGATATCTACTTTCTCAACGCGTTGGCACACCTTGGGTGGCCGTATACAAGATACACTGTATTATTCTCATCAATCTGATTTGAATAAAGAAATAGCAAACTTGCTTCAAATTAATCCAGACACAGATAAAAAGCTAACACAAGAGGGTAATGATAAAGACACACTTGAACAACAACGTCGTCATGATTTTGATGTCATTTTTTTATTTGCTCAACCAAAAGAAGCGCGCGTGATTGTTCCATTATTGCGTTATTATTACGTAAATAATATCCCTATTTATGCTACATCTGCAGTATATTCGGGTAAACCCAACCCCGTAAAAGATGTGGATTTAAATGGTGTAACCATTTGCGATACCCCATGGAGCATACAAATTGCTCGTCACCATGCAAACGACACTCAAAGTGATCGTCTATATGCTGTTGGTTTAGATGCTTATTTGCTAAGCCAATCGCTTAATCGCTTGACTGCACTCCCTCATTTTCCACTCTATGGAACAACAGGAGCGCTAACGCTTGCTTCATCACACCAAATCCATAGACGATTACCATGCACGACCATCCATAATGGTACAATGGCATGATTGCTCATTTGGCATTCGGAAAATCCGCCGAACAAGCTGCTTGTCGGTTTTTAAGAGATAAAGGCTTACGATTGCTACAAACCAATTATCGTTGTTATTTCGGAGAGATTGATATCATTATGCAGGATGGTAATGATATCGTATTTATTGAGGTGCGCGGTCGCAATCATCATGATTATGGTTCCGCACTTGAAAGCATTAATAAAAGTAAAATAAAAAAGATTATCAAAACAGCAACCCATTTTTTACAAAGAAAAAAATGGTTATATAAAGTGGCTAATCGCTTTGATGTTGTTACCATCAATCGTGTAACAAACCAATGGCAAATAGCATGGATTAAAAATGCATTTTGGGAAGAAGAATAAATCTAATGATGAATAGCATAGTCGAGCGTATTAAATCCAATTTTACTGAAAGCATTCAAACAAAAATTAATTCGGCGGATACAATCATTCATGTGGTCGCTGAAGCAAGCGAAGAAATTGTCCAAGCCCTCTTAGAAGGAAATAAAATATTAAGTTGCGGCAATGGTGGCTCAGCCTGCGAAGCACTTCGTTTTAGTTCGGAAATGCTTAATCGATTTAAACAAGAGCGCCCTGGCTTACCTGCTATAGCCCTCTCTTCAGATATCCCCACATTAACAGCTATTGCTAATGATTATCACTTTAGTGATATTTTTGCTAAACAAATCCGCGCCTTGGGACAGGCTAATGATCTATTATTAGCCATTTCAACGAGTGGCAATTCTGTTAATATTCTAAACGCCATTAAAGCTGCTCATGATAAAAACATGGGAGTGATTGCACTCACCGGCCATGATGGTGGTAAAATAGCCGATTACTTGCAGGAAAAAGACATTGAAATACGGGTACCGTCTTTTGAGATTGCACGTATACAAGAAACACACTTGTTAATTATTCATTGTATATGCGACATTATTGATTTTCGTCTATTTGGGCATGGGGAAACAATAGTATGAAAAAACTAATTTCTATTTTTAGCATGATGTTAAGCCTTCAAGGTTGTATTTTTGTAGCAGGAGCCGCAGCTGGTGCTGCTGCCATTGCGATTGTTTACGATCATCGCACCATAGAAAATACTGTGCAAGATACAAAAATAGCCAATGCTATTGTGAATAGAATAAGAACCGTACCTGCTTTAAAAGAAGACAGTCATATTGAGGTTACTGTATTTAATGGTGTCGTATTATTAACAGGCGAAACACCCAATGCCAATTGGCGAGAACAAGCAGAAGAAATTGCAAAATCCGTACCAGATGTCACTCGTGTTTATAATCAACTATCAGTAGAAGGCCCCACTTCAACCTTAACACGTACCAGTGACTCCTGGATCACAACTAAAATTAAAAGCCAAATGTTAGCAACAGACGATTTAAAATCGAGCTCCATTAAAGTATTAACGGAAAATGGTACAGTTTATTTAATGGGTATGGTTAGCCGTGAGCAGGCGGAAATTGCCGTTGATATTGCAAGACAAGTTTCAGGCGTACAAAAAGTGGTGAAAATTTTTCAGTATAAAAATTAGGATTTGTTCACGCTTTTGCTGATACTGATATTTCTTTCGATAACACACCGCTCTTCATATGACGTTCTGCAGGAGGAAAAAATGGTGCGGGATGAGAAGAAAACCCACTAACTTGTTGTTTTTTGTGTGGCGGGCAGTTAATTTCTTTCCTGTCTAAATAATCTTTATTTAAATAACCAAGCACATTTGCAAAAATATTTAACGTTTTACCTGCATCCTCACAATTTTTAGAATTCTTAAGTTGATTAATTTTATTAATCATAAAATTATAAAATTGCAACCGCGTTTCCGCTTCCGACTGAGAGCGATTAATCACATTCGCAAGGATTTCCATATATCCACTTGCATCCTTATCATTTTCAGATGCCATAATCCAGTCAATCATCACTTCAAAAAATTGTAGAAGTGGCAATCCATTTATCTCTATATCATCTATATCAGAATTTTGAGGTTTACGGTTTACTAAATCTCTTTTAAGATTGAGAAGCAGATGGCGAACCATTGGCTGATCATCCTTATAACCCACCTCCCCCAAATGATTAATCGCATACTTAACCATGTGATGAATATCACAACACAAAATAATAGTGACCTGATTGAATTTCCATTGAACCATGGTTTCTGCTGTTTCAGTGATAATGTGTTCTATTGCTTGCTCTCGTGTAGTTTCTGGGTAATCAAGTTCTTTCAATCTATAGTCGCTATTTAAATGGGACAATGCTAACGCTATATCTTCTTCCAAGCTGGCCTTCCACCCTGCATTACTTTCTAATATTCTCTTTATTTCCTCTTTTTTTGCTTTTACTATCTGATAAGCATCACTCGTACGCCACTTTGGAACATGTACACAACGTGATGATGTTAATTTTTCTAAAGAGTTCTTATTATTTTCTTGCCATTGTTGC
>MGXW01000059.1 GCA_001801495.1 Gammaproteobacteria bacterium RIFCSPHIGHO2_12_FULL_37_34 | reverse complement strand
ATTCCTTTTGTATAGGGATGAGCTTTATTTTCATCAGCAAGATATTTATACATCTCATCTACAATTAACCCAGCCATATCCGATACACCATCATAAGGTCGCTCCGCACCTAATGGTGTTGCTAATAAAGTAATAAAATTAACAAGAAACCCACGCTCTTGCGGAGAGGGATAACGACAACCTAATTGTGTATCAAATGGGTTAACAGAATATTCCGGTGTCATGCGTAAACGATGATAAGCGGCATAATAACGTTGTTTGGGTGGCAATGCTTCTTTTAACAAAGAAATTAAACCACTACTCGATGGCCCAATATCAATAATTGCAATGCGCGGTAACCGCGTGATACCGCCTGATAAACACAATGCAAGATTAAGCGCATTAGATAACACAGATTTACCTGATCCAGGACGTGCATAAAGTAAATCAATCCATGTCGTCTGTTGAACAGAGCCAGGTTGATAAGGTAAAGGTTTGCCATCAGGTGAACGTAATAATACGGCACCATATTCCCACGCTGAAGCTGGCCGAGTAAATGGCAACATATAAACCACATCGGAAAGCGGAGCAACAGAAGGAGTCGCAACACTATTTGCTGTAAATCCTAAAAGACTAGAAGAAATACCTGCAAATACATCACCAGATACTTCAGACACTTCACACGTTCCCCAACCTTCAATAGCTTTGGCAAGTTCTGCCGCTCGTGTGCGTAATAAACGAATATTACCTTCAGGTGCCCATGTTGCAAAACTCACTTGCAATTTAACAACTGCATCATCCGTATTCACTTCAATATCACTTAATAATTTTGCAGCATCATGAACCAAACTATTTCTTGCAGAAGTAAAACTTAAAATAGCTGCCATCACCGATTTAAAACGCAAAGTAGATAATCCACCACTTTCAATTAAAAATGAAACGCGCCAAGGCACCCGCGTGGGTAATGTACGAGAAAATAAAACAATAAATGATTTTAAATCTTGAGGAAATAAATCAATAAAAAGAGGTGTATAAATACGATCGCCTACACGAATAGTACGCAAATCAAGTGTCATAGCATCGCGAGGAAATAATTGTCTTGCTAATCGAGGATACATGAGTCCTGATAATTCACCTGCAGAAGCGCTGACTTCACGTATTGGAATTTTATCGCCCGGCAAAACTGGTCGCCAGTCTTTTGCAGTAAAATCAGGATCAGCGCCATGTCGCATCGAATGAACAGCATCATGCACATCAAGTAAAACACTATATACATTCAATGCATTGAGATCTGTCACAATGGATCGTACAAATGAAGCATGAGACTCACGTAAATCGGGAATAGCAGCAATAAGATTTTGTCCGTTTTTAAATGGTTTGATTTTATGCTCTCGAATGAAATGTAATTTATCTTTTGTTGCACGCTTTTGTTGTTCCGAGGTTAATGAATAAGGACGCGTCCACACAACAAAATATAATTCTTCTCGTGCACAATATTTCGAAATATAATTAATACGTTCACTAAATAAATCTTCTAAATCTAAATCTAATCGTTTAGAGGTTGCCCGCGCTGGTGATAAAATTTCTTCAATTTCTGTTTTAACGGATTCTCTATCGTAAGTAAAATAGACTTGTAAAACATGCCCTGGTCGTTTAAATGATGTTTGTAGACTTTGCGTTAAACCTTGATGAATACTATCAAATTCTTCTTGTCCAATTAATTTAGTGACCCCATAAATACGGATGACGGAAACAAGCGAACCATCACGCGCTACTAAAGTGTGAGCATCATCAGCTGTTTCAAGATCACAATAGGATTCGACTGACTGCTTGAGCTCTGTACTAAACCAAGCTAAAACAGCATCGATTCCGTCTAGAAAAGGATCGATGAATGTACGATCACGCATTTCCTTGAACCCTCTCCTGCACTCGTTGTTAATTCATTCGAGATCTCTTGCATCAATTACTCCACTGCTTCTTGCTTCAATTCCTCTAGCGCTGCTGCAGCCCATGTATCCAGTTGTATTTTAAATTTTGTATGGGATGGTAATAATCGCACATGCTCTAATACATCCTGTTTTGTTTCTGTAACCATTGCTTGATACTCAAGAAGAATTTGCCCAAACATATTGGGTTGACTCGTCCCCGATCCAAATTTATTTTCAATCATCTGACTACGGAATTTTAAACTACGATAAATAGTTTGTGCAGTATCTTGATAACCAGTATTGTTCCCCATCGCACAAAACAACACATGGCAAAAACTATTCACATCTGCTTGGGACATTTCAGGTAAATAAATGAGTTGCCCACCACCCATCTCATCTAATCCGACTGCCTGCAAAAAAAGACATTGTGTGCAAAAACAGCAGGTAGCAATCATGTTACTCAATTTATTATTGAGATAATTACCATCAAGATTAACAACTTCCTGAAATTCTCTTGCTTGAAACGCGCAGTATTGGCAAGTGTAAACATCTCTTTCAAGCACTCGTAAGGCTATCGATTGAAAAGCTTTATCTTCTTTACGCTTAACAAAAATACGCCAACCAGTCAAATTTACTGCCAAATGTAATTCATGCATAATAAACGTTCACAGCATTGTGATGAACGCCCGTCATTCAATCAACCTAGAATGAGGTGACACCTGTTACACCACCAACTTTTCCTCCGGACGTTAACATAGTCGTACCCGTCACTTTGAAAATAGTTGGAGAAAAAATGAGAGCCGCGCCAATAAATAATAGCGCAATCGGCGTACCTATTGGAATTTGTGTTGGATTATCCTTATGAGCCTTAAACTTCACAAGCGCTCCAACTACAAACGCCATACCAGCAATATAAGCAAGCGCTGTAATAAACCGAGCAATATTAGCAAATTGCACAGTAACTTGTGCCGCTACAGAACCCACACCTGAAACAGTAGCAGCTGCAGCTATCGATATTCCTAATAAAATACATCCGAATCCAAGTAACAGCAGAATCACTTTCTTCATTATTTTCTCCTTTATCTAAAAAAACGAACCATTATAAATGCTTAGATACACATCCTTTGATCCTTCAATGAATTTAAAGATATACACTACTTTCAAAGAGGATAGCAAAAGTCTAGTCTACTATGTCTGAATTCCTAATGTCACCATAATCACTTGTACAAATTGATAAATATTAATGCAAAGGATTCCTCCAATAACATGAGCCATAGCTTTATTAAAACCACCCGGCTGCCCGCCGCGCGTCCCTAAATGTGACATCAAAATTAAACCACGAATAAAAGCAATGACGCCAATAAATTGCACGATTAACAAAATAACATTCATTAACTCCGCCCATTGGCCCTGTTCTTGTATATAGGCATAGGGATTGGGATTCGCCCAAAAAGTACTTAATCCTATTCTCACTGTTGAGGGAAGATAAATGAGCAGCGCGCCTACTATGAGGAAAACAAGTGGGCCTTTTAGATCACGATCATATGACATTTGGGTTCGTGATTCGCCATATTGTTTTAATTTAAAAAGGCCACTCACTATAAAATATATTCCTGCAATATAGGCAAACGCGGTCACCATACGCATTAAATTAGGAAGCTGCGTTGAAATATTAACAATCATATCTTGTGCAGTTGGCGGAGAAGAAGGTGGGGGGGCTGCTGGTGGCTGAGTAGGAGGAGGTGGAGGTGGCATTGAATCTCCTGGCGCCGGAGGTAAACCCTGTGCTTGGGCATACAGAGGTAACGCATAAAGATTCAATAAAAATAATAATAAAATACTACAACAAGCTTTCAATGTGCCAAACTTGTGTAGCTTATTTAGCATAAAAAAATACCTCTCATTATTTTGCTTTATCCTGTATTGCCATAAGATAAAGATACAATTTTTCCTCCCGCACTAATCTCCACAATGCCATCGTAAGGATCAATTTTAGTGACGCGACCAATATCTTTGATTGCATCTCCTTCTGCAACTGTAACTGTTTCTCCATTATCTGATCGAAGCCAAGCTCTCCCTGGAATAATCGCTTGTACATTATATGGCAGCTTAGGAGCCGGTGCTTGAGATTGTGGTCCTACAGGAAGGTTGTCATTCATCCCTTGATTTTGTTGACGAGTTAATCCCTGAACCAATTGATTCAGTTGTGATTCCATAGTGGTAACGCGCGTACTCAAGCTTTGTAATTGTTCTTGTAATTGTTTATTTTGATTATAAAAATCATTTAATCGTTGCACATAGTCTGCCTGTAACTGAGCAACCAGTTTTTGGTTATTAGCCTCTAAAATAGCAATTTTGGCATCCACCCCTGTTAATTGCGAAACTGGTTGATAAGATGCTGAAGATGGTGTGGTCACTGCAAATGGTGCAGAAATAGTAACGGGAGACGATGAGAAAGTGGATGGTTGTTGAATAGGTTGTGCGACAACTGGCGATAGTTGTGAAGGAGGTTGGGGCTGCTGGCCTGGTTGCCCCTGGTTAAATCCAGATGGCGATGAGAGCGGTGGTAAAGAGGATTGCTCAGCCAATTGCACTTGAGAAGAGGGTGGTGGCACTTGCTGAACCAGTGGTTGTGCTGCTACTACTGGTTGTTGTGATGCTACTGGTGGTTGAGCAATTGTTGGCTGTGCAGGTGGTGCCGGTGCCATTGTTTGCGGAACACTTATAGGTGATGCAGGCAATGGTTGAGTAAATGCTTGTGAGGGTTGTTGTGTTTGCGGCGCGCTTCCTGGTACAGGAGGTGGTGTAATGGGCGCTGTTGCTACACTAGGTGGCGCCACACTTTGCATAGGCCCTTTTGGTTGAGTAACTGGTGTAATAACATCTGTTGGAGCAGGTCTTGAACTTGGCGTAATTAATTTATAAGCAATAAAAACTAATATAATAAACAAACCCAAACCAATTAACATCCGTTTGGATTGAGCAAATTTAGCTAATCCTGGTTTTTCTCCACTCGCTGCTGTTTCTGTAGGAGTAGATTCCGTATCTACTTCATAGTTAACTTCTTCATCTGAAAAGTGATATTCACTTTCTTCTTGGCCTTCAAACTTGTCGCCTCGATTATTCAGCATTTTTGATATGCCTCTCTAAAAAGTTACATCACGTCACATCTGACATAAATAGTATACCTAGACCAACGCCAGAATCTACCTTTACTGTAGGCGGTAGGTTTGCATAACCCTGAGTCACGGTACCTAATGTTTGCCCCATCTGACCTAAACCCACCATCAATTTTTGACTAGGATTTAACGCCGGGTTCGTGGTCGTTGTGCCAATGAGTGTCTGGCTCGTTGTACCACCAGATGTAGTAACAGCAGAAGCATAGCCCTGTAAAAAGGACGTAGCCATCATGGCTCCAAACCGTTGCGTATAGTGATAATCAACCTGACTCGCCATGACACTCCTTGCTGTATCCGGATCAATTGCATAAGCCGTAACAGTTTTTGAAGCAGGCCATTCTTCTATATTCATGATTGTAAAATTCATAGCTACTCTATCCAATTGCCCAGCAGGACCTTTTGTTGTCACTATTTTACCAAGTAATTTCGCTCCTTTATATTTTCCATCAACAATAGTTGCCATAATAGGACTATCTGGATAATCGCTATTAACAGCGGTATCTAACACAGCAAAATAGATTGTTCCAGTTTTAATTAATACAGGTGCAGTAGTAGATGATGAATTCGAACTATATGTACCAGATTTGCCAGCCATCGCATCTTCTTTAGATAACGCTGCTTCTTTTTGTTTCGGCGTACCTACTTTATGCTGCATCGTAGGTGGCTGCCATGTGGTTATCAGTTGTTGCGCTTGACTGGCCATTGCTGCCATTAATCCATCAATGTTTGCTTGTCTATCTTGTGAAGAAGCTTGTTCCGCTTGCGTCTGCGCAACAGCAAAATCGCTCGGTGTGACTTGTCTTGATCCTGTTTCAGCTTGTAGTCGTTGTTGCAAATTACCAAGTGCTACACTAGTAGGCGCTGAAGTAATCGCTTGATATTCTTGCATGAGTCGGCTCGCTTGATCAGGTGTTAATAATCCAGTTTGCACAGCACGTTTTAATGCATTCGCATAAACAACAGGGTTAGCATTGTTAGCTTGTAAACCACCTAATTGTGTTAAAAGATCGCGTAATCCTTTAACCGTTTGATAATCAGCAATTTTAAGCTGAGCAATCTCTGGTGTAAGTTTGTTTTGTTGGACAAGCTGATTAATTGTAGCCTGTTGAGTGTCGAGAGAAACATCTTTTTGTATCATTTCTGTGAGTATCGCAGCAACATCTGCAGATATTTTTCCTTGTTTTAATAAATCTGCAATTTCTGCATAAGCAGCATCTTCAGCTTGTTGTAACATTTGACTAATAGTACCAATAGGACCAATTGCAGTTTTCTGTGATTTATATCGATCAAGTAATTTAGCGGCTGATGCAGGAGTGAGCTTACCATCTGTTACCAACTTATCTAGCATTTTTGAATAGGCACTAAGCGGCGCATTACTCGTTTCCAAATCAGCTAAAATTTTTTCAACATCCGGCGTTATTTCGCCAGCTTGTGTCATGCGACGTAAGCTAGCAAGACCTTCTAACGTTGTTTCTTTAGCTTGTTGTTGTGTATATTGCGCAAGTAATTGTTGGGCGACAGTAGGTGAAATTTTTCCTTGTTTTACCATATCCTGTAATAAACTAGCATAATCAGCAACAGAAACTTTGTTTTTTTGGGCAGTCAATAATTGATTGGCAACATCAAGCGGCAATGATCCATTGGTAATGAGACCATCCATTAATTTTGCACTCGCTTTTAATAGCGTATTCGCACGTTGTTTTTTATACTCTTCGAGCAATTCACGCGCTTGTTCAGGAGTTAATTTGCCTTCTTTAATCAGCTGATTTAACTTTTGAGCATACTCATCAATCGATACATTCTTATCTGCCAATTGTTGTAATGTATCAGCAATATCAGGCGATAGTTTCCCTTGTTGCACCCATTCTGCAAGCTTATATTTCACATTCGCAGATTCATCAGCACAAATAATACAGCCACTTGTTGATTGTTGTGGAGCATTCTCAAGTTTAGTAATTGTCGCAACCGCGCTTGTACCTGTGATGCGTGCTTGTTGTGCAGCTTGAAGATTAGCTTGTTGTAATGCTTTGGCATATTCAGGAGATACATCGCCATAGGGTATGGATTGTATACCAGCAGGCACACCAGCAATGCTAGACGTACCTGTCGCTTGACCATCACCCCATAAAAAACGCACACCTAAATAAATAATAAAAATAACAGCTACGGTACCAGCAAATAAAAAAAATATTCTACCCCTGGCGTCAAGACGTCGGAAGAAATTGAATTTAGAAAAATCAAATGCCATCAAAAACCCTCAATTTTAAGTTCTGCAGGCTCTCCATAGCGCGATACTAAAATGGAAGAGGTTTTTTGCATCTCGTAAGCATGCATACCATCCGGGCTTGCCATCGTTCCTATCCACCCTGGTGAAAGCACAGTAAAACGAGTGCGAAAATACATTTTCTCGCCTAGTAACCATGCTTGAGCATCTGCACCTCGAACGTTTAAGGCTTTGCTGCCAG
Organism: Gammaproteobacteria bacterium RIFCSPHIGHO2_12_FULL_37_34; assembly: GCA_001801495.1. Lineage (GTDB taxonomy): Bacteria > Pseudomonadota > Gammaproteobacteria > DSM-16500 > DSM-16500 > Aquicella. The sequence continues at coordinate 16,965 of MGXW01000059.1, read as the reverse complement.
CTGGCGCAACGCCATCTAATACACCTAACAATAATTGATTCGCATTATTTGGCAACATGGTTCCAGTAGGTAATTCTTTTGTATTGGGGCCAATACCAGATACATGAATATCGACTCGATAATCCACCACCGGTTGCCCTGCTACTAATTCCAATGTAACAGGAATCGGCATACCAATTAATCTAACAACGATATTACCATTACTATAAGGTGAAACAGCTTGCAAAAGTAAAATATTACTTTTTCCATCCCATTGAATGTTCATTGATTTAGGATAGCCGATATCAAATGAAGCAATTGGCCACGGCGCTCCTGTTGAATCAACAAACACTAACGACGACACATACCCTTGCGCAAGACGAATAGCTGGAGGGGTAGCCCCTGGAGCCAAATTAACCATGATGGTAGTTGAAACAGGTTTGGGAGGAATATTGGGAGAAGTAGCAGAAGCACGCTGAGCTAAATCAATTTGTTGCCGTAATTGCACAACTTGTTGCGGTGCGAGCGGCATGTTTTGTTGCAACATATTGTTAAATGCAATAGATGAATCCTGATTCGGCAGCGGCCCTGGTATAGTATTTAACATCATTTTCTGTCCTTGCTCATAATCAACCGGTGCACTTGAAACAGCATCATCAGTATCCGCTGTTGAAAAACGTGGCTTAGGTTTTAAGTTTTTCGTATTGTTGGTAATAGGTAGCGTATTATCATTACTTTTCAACCATTCCTGGAATTGATCGGATGAAATAGCTTGCGATGAAGATGACGTTACAGTATTGGTTGAAGAGTCAGCAGATTCAGCAAAAACACGCTGACTGACTATCAGCAAAAGTAATACCACCATATGTTTTAAAAAATCAGCCATAGTACTATCCGCTACGCGCACTGGTATTTGTTGCTAGAATGATATTCTCAATTCCTACACCAGATAAATTATTCAAGGTAGGCACCCGAACAATTAATATTTGAAACATTAAAGTCCGACCTGGCGTGGGATTATAACCAGCATAATTAATCCGTATTGGGATCTGCACCCACCATGCATATCTTCCTGATAATAACCCTTGATTTAATAGAATGGGCACCCCCTGAGGAATGGCACTAATAAATTGTCTATATTTTTGCACATTAGTATAATCTGCGTAACTTTTCAAATAATTTAAAAACACCTTCCATCCATTTGAGGTAAAATAATACTCCGCTTGCTTTTGTTGATCTTCATAAGAAATAAAATCATAAGTGAACACTTTGGGTATAACATCACTCGCCCATTGCAACAAATCTGTAACAGAAAGATAGGGTTGATTAGTGGGAACATCTGCTTGTACCCTCCAATTTTGACTAACAAGGAAAGTAATGGGTAATGGTTTATTTGAATAAATATATAATAATGCAGCAACAATTAAACCAATAGAAAGCAATACACCCGTAATAATAATGATTATTTTCTTGATACCATCACGATAAAATTTTTCTTGTAGTTCAACGATTGTAAATTCTTCTTCAGCCATCTGATTGTTATCCTGTTGGTGTTAAAGAAATTTCGGCTGGTTGGGTCGTCATGGCTGTTTCACTGATATACTGCACAATTCCAAGACCTTTATAACTTTGTAATATTGGCTGTCTTTGAACAATTACTGTAATAATAAATGGCGTAATCGATTTTGATCGATCACTATAAGGTGGACTCCAAGCAGTCAGTAAAATCGGCATTTTAAATCGCCATGCGTAAGCACCTGATAATATACCTTGCGTCACAAGTGAAGGCGGGCTCACAACTTTCGCTAACATAATTAAATTAAGTTTTGTCACAGAGAGCAAGTTTTGAGAGGCTGTTAGCGCGTCCAAATAATTTTGCCATCCATAATTAGTAAAATATTTTTGTGCGTTTTGTAACTGAGAACGATAATTGATGTAATTATATGAGTTGGCTGACTGCACTGCCTCAACAACCCATGCAGTTAATGCTTCCGGTGACATATTAGGTTGATTCACTGGAACATCTTGAATCAGTTGGCCAATAGCATCGGATGCAAAATACAAAGGTTGCGTAGGATTTTTTATTAAAAAAATAACCGTTCCAATCAAAATCACAATCACCGCTATACTTAATACAAATGTTAACAACACCAAATAATAAAGGCGTTTATAAAAAGCATTTCTAGTAAAAACTGCAACTAATGCATCTTGTTTAGTCATTGTTATGTCATCACAAATTGATCAATTCCGATACCTTGTGGGTTGCTAATAGTTGGCACACGAACAATTGTTAATATGACAAGGTAAGAGCGCTGATAAGGCGCTGCTGTAGCAGGTTGATAAGCCACCAAAAAAGGAATTTGTACCTGCCATGCATAATCAATACCAGGTAAAGGACCTTGATTAGAAATCACAGGGGTGCCTACTACCACCCCATTCACTACCAATTGATTAGCCCGAATACCACTAATTAATCCCGTCACTGATTGCAAATAACTATTCCATCCCGCTGCTGTAAAATACGGACGAGCTGCTGCTAATTGATTATTGTAATTAGCAAAATCATAAGTGGATGCAGTAATAGCAGCCTTACTTGCCCACCGCAAAATGGTATCTGGTAACACATTGGGCTCATCGAAAGATCGTAATTGCATACGTTGTCCATTTGTTTGTGCCGCAAAGAAACTAGGCAAAGGTCGCTGTTTCATTTGATTAAGCAGATAGAGTACTAATGCGATGATAATAATAATACTAATAATTAACCCTATCAGAATATGATGAAAATGACGATGATAAAAACTATTCGTCATTATTTTGTAAGATCCTGTTGTCGCGGCATAAATAAAATTTTTCCTTCTGTAGTGCTAGCATAATATTGTCTGCTCGGTTGAAATAAGACGAGATAGATAATACCCATGATTAATATAACGATAAGGAAAATAGCCCCCATCAACCAACGCAAAAACTTGCGATATTGATCTCGGTAAAAATCGCTTTGTAATCGAGCACGTTGATGACGCTGCGCTAACATGGATCTACCTCATGAGAAAGTTTACAATTTTAAACAGGAGCGTTCATTGAACTGTGTTACTACCTATGTGAACGAGGGACGTCGCGGCCATGGATGGTGATAAGCGCCGAGTACAGGGATGTACGCTCCCGAGTCACATAGGTAGTAACACAGTTCAATGAACGCTCCTGTTTAAACATGTAACTTTTCTAAGGTTATTTCAATGCGATAATTATCGCTTTCCTGCCATCCAAATGTGTTTTTAACCACCAAATGGGTCCCGCCGTAACCTTCAGCATAAAGTATACGAGCATTTACACCACTTGCCAAAAGCAACTTCGCTACGTTACTCGCTTGTTGCTTTGATAAAGCTAAATCCGCGCTTTTAGAACCACTAGCCGCTGTATAAGCAGAAACCTTTACTAAAATTTTTGTATATTGATTGATATATCTTGCCATTAATTCTAATGTTGAATAAGCCTGAGGCTTAACATTTGAAGTCATCGTATCAAACAGTCGCTCGGATGGAATAGCAATGAGAATTTGCTCGCCAAGCACAATGAGTGTTGCACCTCGATTTTCAAGCTGATCTTCTATTGATGCGGTGGAATCAATATAACTACCGTAGCTTGCTCCCAAAACTGCGCCTGTAAGCGCGCCTGGAACAAAACCAATGCCAGAAGCAAATACACCTGCTACTGCTCCTGCACTACCTCCTGCTGCCGCTCCTTTCATGGCTTGATTAGTATTTTGATAAGTATCTGCAATATTGCTATTAGCGCTATTGTTATATAAACTATTTGCGTTTTTAACGCCAAGATCCACATTAGATGCTGCCTCCCGTGATACCGCTGAAGACGCGCACCCCGTTAGAAAGATACAAAAAATAATATACCAAACAGTTAATATCCTAAATAACACGGCTCATGTATCCTCTTTTTGAGCTTTCGCTCCTAAAGAGGTTACATAATCACACACCTCATTGGCAATAGTTATTACTTCTTCGCTAGATAAGAAAATGCCTTCGATAGAGGGTGGATAGTCCGTAGCAAGTGCCATATCTTTAATAATTTCATTTGTCATAGGACCCGCTTGAGAAGATGATCGGCCCATTAATCGTTCCAATAATGCTATTTTATCTTTTGCCAAGTTTCTATTGATAAGAGGAGCACTAAAATCCGTAAATGTTGATGCGCCTACTAATTTTTTTACTGCATCATTTAAAGCAACTTTACTAAAGATAGTGAGTTTACCTTCTTCCATATCTTCTATCACTTCTTCTTCCACTTCTTCTACGACTTCATGACGATTATGAAAAGCTAATAATGCTGTTAATCCACGTTCAATAGCATTCACTTCAGGTTCAGAAACAATTGCATTTGAAATAATTTGAATTTCTTCACCTTCTTCTTGAGTCACATCAAATAATGATTCTTTATTTTTCGCCATTAAGTCCGTAAAGCGTTCAATACGCTCCTCTAGATCCACCAGGAAACGACCAGGTGGTGGCTCTACTTTTAAAAAGTGATTAATACGCATTCGCTCAACTGGCTGAGGATTAGCATAAAATACTTTTGCACGAACAATTTTAGATTTAAAAAAGATATGCATCTCTCCTTCACGTTGTTCTTTTAAATCTAATAGATCAATACGTTGGCGTTTTTCTGAGGATGCACTACGGCTATCCATATAATTATTAAGTAAACTTCCTGCATTCGTTTGGAAGGAATCAACTTTGGTCACATAAGATTCGCCTGCTGTTTTTTGGAAAAATTCCCATGTATCGAGTGGGTCTTCTAATTTCATACAAATTTTAATATTGGTATTTGCTCCAATGGATGCTGCTTCTTCTTTTGAAGCTTTCTGAAAAGCAGGTAAGTCTTGTCCAGCAAATATGACTGAAAACCCTAATGAACGTGCTTGTGCGGGTACGACTGCAAATCCTTTTACCGCATAATAACCATATTCATCTAAAATACACATATAAGGTGTAGGAGCATTTGTTGGCTTGCGTGAAATCACTTCTCGATAAGAGCCTTCAACTGATTCACCTAAACCCGCTGCCATCATGGCTTTCAGCGAAGCGATAATCACTTTACCCAAGTTGGCTAATTCATCTGGTGATTTTTCTAAAGCGGGTAGCAGCACAATTAAAATACGCCGATTGAGAACAACGTCTTTTAAATCTACTTCTGCTAAATTAGTACGAATAATATGACCATAGGTATCAGCAAGTGAACCGAATACACGCGTTAATTGCATCGTAATAAACCCATGTTGTTCTAATACTTGAGAGCTTTGTTTTCCTTTTTTAGAAGGATCATAACCTGGCAAGTTTTTAAGGTAGTTTTTAATGGGTTCTAAAACCAAATCTGGCGCATCAGCTAAACTCACTGGCTCTTGATTATCACGCGGAAACATTTTATCAATACCAATTGCTTCAAGACGAGGCAATTCAAAATAATTACGTATGCTATTTGCGTCCAACAAAATCTTTCCTTTGTCTCGCATATAAACCAGAACTTTCATGAGCGCTTCTACAAACACAATGGCACGACCTTTCCACATATCACCATCAGCACTTTGTGTGCCTTGATCCATCATGCTCACCACTAATTGTGACAACATACTAGAGGAACCATTGCAAAATGGATTCATGGTGTTCGACAACCGTTTTTCTTGCGCACCAACAATATCGCGCGCACCAGTCATGAAATTAATGAGCAAGAGATCATCTTCGCGACCCATGGTACGACACATCGAAAATACAGATGCAAACAATGAATTATCACCTTTACCATCGACGTACAAAAAACCGCTGCCTTGAATAAGTGCATTAAATGATAAAGAAATTAAGCCCACTGTTTTACCACTACCCGTGGAACCAAATATTAAAACGTGTGTGCGCATATCATCATTGTTAAACCAAAGCTCATCATTATTAGAAAGACGGTTACCAAAAAAAGTGATCCCTCGTGCTTTACGAGGTTTGGTAGAACCGGGTAATGGATCGTTATAATCAAGTGTATTTGAACGTAATGGCATACGAAATGGTAAAGAAGAACGTCGGGTATAGGCATAAATAAATGCCAGTATGGCTATCAAACCCACCACATCACACACAGCAGGGAAAAAAAATACTGCAAGAGCAAAACCAATCATGAGACAAGCACCATTCACCGGGTCTTTGAAAAAATCAACAATCTTCATCCCCATCGTACGTGTGTCGCGCAAAAGCAATTGTGGTGAAAGTTCGTGCTGTTCTTCTAAGCCGCGTAATTTCATGTTGTTTTTCCCTCATCTGGCTGATAAACAACTTCAGATAAGGCTATTTCTAATGCTTTAGTTGCTTCTTCAACCGCAGGTACGATTAATCTTCTTCCTGCTTCTTTTTCGGCAATCCAATGAGCAAAAATACCAGCAATTTCAACAAAAGGAGTTTGCCTACCTACTGTATTTAAAGTATACCAAAGTCGCCGATCGAGTGGCTTTAGCCACAAAAAATCCGCTGAAGCTTGCACACCATCTTCTCGAGCAGCTTCTAACATGGCAGCCATTACCGTAAAAACATAAGCATGCGATTGAATGATGTGTTGCACCTGCTTAGTGTTCACATGTTTTTTGAGTAAGACCTCCACCCCCGCTATATTTAATTTTGAAGTGTTAGATACATTGAGTTGATGAATTAAATCTGCTGCTGCCTTACTATCAGCATGAATACGAGCAGCAAAAACAGTAAATAATGCTTTGATATGAGGCGCTAATCGGTCAACATCCTTCCAAAGCTGCCCGAGTTGTAAAGCAAATATTTTATTCGCTTCCCCTCGCCTCAAAACAACTTGAATTTTATCCCATTCTTTGCGCGCCATACCTTCACGTCGTTGAGAGCGAACTTCTTCTAGCAATTTATTCTTTTTACAAAATTGCATAGGCGTCATAGCCATCGCCCATGGGCCTGTATCGATATCTGTCTTTAATAAATTAAGATGAACAATTGGAGAAATTTGTGGCCAATTATCTTTTTCTAATTTTGCTAATTCTTGCATAGTATAGTTGCGTCTATAAACACGCGCGCTATTACTCAAATAGACTACAAACGCTAAAATGATAAACAAAACAACAAGTGGTAAGCGTAGCCAATCGCCAACCCCATCTCCGATTGTTATAAGATCAGCAAAATTAAGTTTGTCTGGATTAGTTAAAGCTGCAAGTGTAGTAGCACGCAAATCTTCAAAACGAGTACTACTAAATAGACTTAGGAAATTAATTTCGTATAGTTTAAGGGTAAGATAGGCACTAATAATATAGTTTTTAAAACTATACCAAATCACACCGATAACAACTAGACAGGCAACCACCCCCCAAATAACACCCATAGTATTATCAGATTGGCCGCTGCCCTGCTGTGCTGGTGCTGCCATAAGGCTTCACCTCACTTTTCAAGATTTTCTAATATTCTTCTTCCTGCTTTTGTTGCTTTTCTTTGATTTCATCCAAGGTTTTACAGTCAATACAAAGTGTTGCTGTGGGTCTTGCTTCTAAACGACGCAGACCAATTTCCACCCCACAAACTTCACAATAACCGTATTCCTTTTCTCGAATCAATTCTAGCGATTCTTCGATTTTTTTCAAAAGCTTCCTTTCCCTATCTCGTGTGCGCAATTCAAGACGAAAATCTTCTTCTTGGCTAGCTCTATCATTAGGATCTGGATAATTAATTGCCTCTTCTTTCATATGGGTAACAACTTTATCGCCACCTTCTAAAAGGCGTTGTCTTAATGCCATTAAAATTTTGGTGAAATGCTCCTGCATTTTCGCACTCATATATTTTTCAGTCTTTTTTTGTTTATAGGGTGCTATCCCCAAAACATCTAAACTGGGTTCTAATATATCTTTTTCTTTAATTGCCATGTTAAATTCTCCTACCTGAGAGTAATTGTAGTCCAAAATTGACTCTTTATACATCTACTCTTAACGAAAGGCATGGTATTAGCTAATGTCTTGATATGATTATCATTTACATTGAGCTAGTGTTACTCTTTCTAGCCCTGATCCATCTCTAAGCGTTTCGGGGTGATTATACCCTGCTTGTGCAAAAAGTTGGCGCACCGCTAACCCTTGTGAATAACCATGCTCTATTGCTAAAAAGCCTGCTGATTTTAAGAAATATTTGCTTGATAAACAAATTTCCTTGATAGCGTCCAATCCATCTTGACCTGAAACAAGAGCATGCCGTGGCTCAAACAATAAACCATGAGCGTACTCTACCCATTCTGTCTCAGCAAGATAGGGAGGATTACTAACGATTACATCAAAATCACTATGAGGTAGCGCAGTACACCAATTTCCTTGAAAAAAATCAAGATTTTTTATGCTAAGCAGCGTAGTATTTTGCCGAGCAACCATTAACGCATATTGGCTTATATCAGTTGCAGAGATCTGCCATGAAGGACGCTCATAGGCAAGTGCCAATGCGATTGCACCACATCCTGTACCAAGATCTGCTACTTTAAGTGGGTGATGATCAAAGCATTTAGAAATATCTAATACTGTCTCAACAACTAATTCTGTTTCTGGGCGAGGAATGAGAGTATCTTGAGTAACCAACAAATCGAGTGACCAAAACTCGCGCTTTCCAGTAATATAAGCAATGGGTTCGCCAGATTGTCGCCGTTGCAAATAATCCATGAAACGATTTGATTCTTCATCTGAAAGTCTATAATTAGGGTGCGTATAAAGATAGGCGCGAGCTTGCCGCAATGCATAGGCAAGTAAAATTTCTGCTTCTAATAGAGGATAGTCACAAACAGAAGTAAGGCTCGTTTTAGCCTGATTTAAATAATATTGAATAGTGTTTAACATATCTAGCCAGGGCATTTAATCCCCCAAAGCTTCGATCAAATCAGCATTGTATTCATGCGCCAATGCATCAATGATTGGATCTAAATCACCTTCCATGGTTTGTAGCAATTGATAAAGTGTTAAATTAATCCGATGATCAGTTAATCGCCCTTGTGGAAAATTATAAGTACGAATCCGTTCTGAACGATCACCCGTACCTACTAAGCTACGTCGCTTGTCTGCTTGTTGTTGACGTTGCTTCGTTTGTTCGGCATCAAGAATTTTAGATTTCAGTAAAGACATAGCACGAGCACGATTTTTATGTTGTGAACGTTCATCTTGGCACTCAACGACTGTTCCAGTTGGTAAATGAGTAATACGTATTGCTGAATCCGTTTTTTGCACATGTTGGCCACCAGCACCAGATGCACGAAACGTATCAATGCGCAAATCTGCTGGATTAATTTCAATATCTTCAATTTCTGCCAATTCGGGTAACACAGCAATTGTACACGTTGACGTATGCACACGCCCCTGGGCTTCTGTCTTTGGAACACGTTGCACACGGTGTACTCCCGATTCAAATTTAAAACGTGAATACGCTCCCTTGCCAAGGATCCGCATAATAATTTCTTTATATCCACCACGTTCACTGATACTTTCACTTATGATCTCTACTTTCCAACGTTGTGATTCGGCATAGCGCATATACATACGACAAAGATCGCCTGCAAAAATAGCAGCCTCATCCCCTCCTGCCCCCGCACGAATTTCCAAAAAAATATTATTTTCATCATGTGGATCACGCGGTAATAATGCAAACAAAAGATCTGCTTCAAGTGTTGCAAGTTGCACTTCTATTTTTTTAATTTCTTGCTTAGCTAATTGCTGTAACTCAACATCGTCTTCGCTTAATAATATTTTTACTTCATCTAATTGCTTAAGGTAAGCTTGATATTGAACATATTGCTGAACCAGTGGTTCCGTTTGCGCATATTCTTTGGATAATTCACGATAACGATCCATATGATTGGTAATAGTCGGGTCAGATAACAACTGTTTTAACTCTTCGTAACGATGAGCAAATGTTTGTAATTTTTTCTCAATTGGTGGTCTCATAAACGCTCTACCTTAGACTCGGGAATAGCAAATAATTGTTTAGCTAAACTTAATAATTCAAAACGTTTTGCCATTCCCGCCTGTCGTAATTGCACACTCGGTACATGTAACAATTTTTTAGTGAAAACACGTGCAAATTCATCAAGTACCTGTGAGGGATCAACACCTTGTTGTAATTGTTGTTTAGCTTTTACCAATTCAACCCGACATAATGCTTCAATTTGTTCGCGATAAACTCGGATAGTATCTTGAACATGGTCAATTGATTGTAGCTCCCCCATACATTCAATACTTTTCTGATCAATCATTTCACGTACTTTATTCGTAGCATGTTCACGATCTTGTCGATTATTTTCAATAATTGTTTTCAAATCATCAATACAAAAAAGATGTACCCCTTCTATTTCTGCTACACTTGATTCAATATCACGGGGTACAGCAATATCAATCAGCATGAAGGATCGTTTTGCGCGCGTGCGCATGACAGCGAGCATCGTTTTTTGCGTAATAAGAGGTGTGACACTACCTGTTGCTGAAAGCACAATATCCGCCTCAATAAGCGCTGATTCCAGCTGATCTAATCCAACAAGGTTACCTTTCATACCTACTAATAATGGTAATGCATGTTCTATGCTGCGATTAACAAGTGTAAGGGTTCCTCTGTGGTGCACTGTTAGATAACGAAGTAAAAGTTCGGACATGCTCCCCGCGCCAATTAGTACAATATTAGCTTGAGGAAAGTGAGGCAATGTTTGTTTAGCAAAATGTATGGCGGCTGATGCAACAGAAACAGGGCAAGCACCCATACTAGTTGTGGTACGTATTTCTTTTACCATGGTAAATATTTGTTGGAACAAGCGATAAAATAATGTTCCTACAGCACCTGCCGTACAACTTTCAGAGAAAGCTTCTTTCATTTGACCAAAAATTTGGGATTCACCCACTATCATAGAATCTAATCCACAAGCAACCCGCATAATATGAGCAATCGCTTTCTCATCTCTATAAAGATAAAGATGTGGTTTTAGTGTTGAGCGAAAAAGCGCTGTTGCTTGCGCGCAGAACCATTCTCGCACACGATCAAGATGATCAGCATCGCAATAAAGTTCTGAGCGATTACAGGTTGATAACAGCATAGCTTCATGAACATCGGGGTAAGCTAATAAATCACGCAAATAAAGATTGTGCTTATCTAAAGCAAAATAAATTCGTTCACGCACGTGAACTGGCGCGGTTTTGTGATTGATACCAATAACAAAAATTGTCATAACTATTAAAAATATTATTTATTTACTCTTGGTTGGCGTTATTTTATGCTTAAAGCTATCTAGAAACAAAGGATATATAAATTGAGATATATCATTTGCATGCTTGTTATTTGCTTATCTGCTTGTCAACCTCTTATAGCGCCTCCTTCACCCCCCTCATCTCTTAAGCTCACTTGGAAAGAACGACAAATTGCCTTATCTCGTATTCAAAATTGGCAAGTAAGCGGTAAAGTAGCCGTTAGAACATCACAAGATTCGGGGAGCGCAACTGTTAATTGGACCCAAAAAAATAAACAATATATTGTATCTTTACTAGGGCCCTTAGGCACTGGAGGATTCAAACTAATAGGTCAACCAGCTACTGTTATATTAGAAACATCCGATGGTAAGCGTTATACCGCAACTAGCCCAGAGCAATTACTAGCCGAACACTGGGGTTTTCGTGTTCCCATTTCATCTCTTGCTTATTGGGTGCGCGGTCTACCTGTCGCCGGGATTACTTATACCAAACAATTGGATACGTCTAATCGTCTCAGTGAATTAATCCAACAAGGATGGCAAATACATTTTTTAAGTTATATAAAAATTGGATCCATTGAACTTCCCGATAAAATTGAGATTACTTCGACTATTCTGAAAGCAAAATTGATTATTTATCGATGGGATATTTTCAAAAATGTTCATTGAACTCATTCACCATCTACGTGACTCGGGAACGTACATCCCTGTACTCGGCGCTTTAAACCATCCATGGCCGCGACGTCCCTCGTTCACGTAGATGGTGAATGAGTTCAATGAGCATTTTTGATCGCTATCAATTCTCATTGACACTTTATACGTCTCTCATCAAAATAGCTTTCCTGATTGGGGTGTAGCCAAGCGGTAAGGCACCGGGTTTTGATCCCGGCATTCCCTAGGTTCGAATCCTAGCACCCCAGATAAAAATTTTTATCTGACTGCTGTTTTTTTTAACAACCTTGGTATACTCACATTAATCATTTAAAGGGATAGTCTCGTGCCAGAAATAATGATTTTTAGAGGCAACGCCAACCAATTATTAGCTGAGCGCGTTGCAGAAAATTTAAACCTTCCTATCGGTAAAGCACTTGTCGGTTGCTTTAGCGATGGGGAAACCATGGTGGAAATTCAAGAAAATGTCCGTGGTCGAGATGTTTTTATTATTCAATCCACTTGTGCGCCCTCAAATGACAATTTAATGGAGCTTATTTTGCTTGCAGATGCCTTACGTCGTGCTTCCGCAGCAAAAATCACCGCAGTCGTTCCCTACTTCGGCTATGCCCGCCAAGATAGACGGGTACGCTCAGCTCGCGTGCCTATCACAGCAAAAATTATAGCAGATGTGATGGCTGCAGTTGGAATTAGTCGTTTAGTTACGGTTGATCTGCATGCAGATCAAATACAAGGTTTTTTCTATATGCCAGTTGATAACCTTTATAGCACACCTATTATGCTAGATGACATCCATCAAAAATCTTATCAAAACATCATGATTGTTTCACCTGATGTAGGTGGCGTGATTCGTGCGCGTGCGATTGCTAAACGTGTTCCAGGCGCTGATCTTGCCATTATTGATAAGCGCCGCCCTCGACAAAATGAAGCGCAGGTAATGCATATTATTGGTGATGTAAAAGATCGTGATTGCATTATTGTAGATGACATTGTCGACACAGCAAGTACACTTTGCCGCGCTGTTGAAGCTTTAAAAGATCATGGTGCTTCTAAAGTTGCTGCTTACATTACTCATCCTGTTTTATCAGGTAAAGCCATCGAAACCATTCATCATTCTCTTTTAGATGAGATCGTCGTAACAGATACTGTTCCTCTCAGTGAAGACGCGAAGCAATGTTCACGCATTCGTTCTTTAAGCTTAAGCCATATGATTGCAGAAGCCATGCGGCGTATTAGTGGCGCTGGCTCATTGAGCCGCATGTTTTTGGACTGAACATGCCAAACATGCGTACTGGAACCAAACATCAATCAGCCAACTCGCTTTATCGCAAATATGGTGATCATGCTATTATTGAAGCCATTAAAAATGGCCAATCGTTTGATGTATTAAAATATTTAATACAAAAAAAATTATGCCCCTTCGTATTCTCACAAACTGCTCCGCACAATGAATATAATGATTACGAAGAAACGACTATTCTCTCTATCGCTGAAAAATATGCTCATCTTCATTTTTTGAGATGGTTAACGGCTCAATATCAGATTGGCAAAGAAGAATTAAAAGAGATTTTTCCTGCAGCCGTTCGTCATAAACATTTTAAAATCGTCGAGTGGCTAATAAATAAGAAAAAAATTTGTCACTGGGATGCTGTAATAGAAGCTATTAATCATTCAAATCTACCTTTAAATGATAAACGAAAATTGTATGTCGCCTATTTTAATCAATATCCGCGCGAACTATTACACGCTAATCATCTAGAAAAAGTTTTTCAGATATTTACCTCTCCATTTTTTATAGAAATGATGTCCTCTGAAAAAAAGAAAAATGCATTTAAAGAAAAGTATTTTTCTTTTCTTCATCAAGCGCTTGAATCAACAATAAATGAAAAAAACACATATAAAATAATATTACAAAATTACACAAGAATAGATGCTGAAGCTGCATTTCAATTTCATATCAATCTTTTTTTAAAGAATTTTAAGTATAAAGAAATAAATGACTATTGTCTCAATATCATTCATAGAAAAAATAAATGCGAAACGCTCGCAAGAATGACGCTTGCAGAATTATTGCTTATTAATTATTTTGAATGGGATGAAACAAATAGCCCACTCAACAATTTTACGTTAAAAGAAAACCATTTGAAAAGAGCTGCACAAGCATTTTACCTAATAAAAAACTGTGAAAGCGATATAGCACATCGACTGAAACAACGATTGCATCAAACTTTATCGGGTAACACCACCCCTTATAATCTTGGCTCTGTATCTATCGAAACTTGGCTCCCTCACGTACGTTATTTTTATCTTCTTTATGTCATTTATAAAGACATGACAAATGATTCCACTATACAAACAATGATCAAATTAGAACAAACCCATTATCTTGCCCACACACAAACAAAATTATCAGAAACTACACCTTATTCCAATAATAAACGTAAGCAAGCTACTCTAGAACTCTATTTTTTTAAAGCAAATAAAAAGCCAAAAAATGAGGCGATTAACATCTCCTCCCCTTCCATCTTGTCAAAATATGTGTAGAATATCCCATCCCTTCCTGGTCGCGGGAAAGGGGCTTTTTTATTAGCTTAATTAACCAAAAGTGGAGTAAAAACAATGGCATCGAACAATACATTTGAAGTGGAAGCTACTGTTCGCCAAAGTCAACACATTGGGAAAGGTGCGAGCCGCCGCCTACGTCGGGATGATAAAATACCCGGTATCGTTTATGGTGGAGGTAAAGCACCTGTTTCTCTGACACTCGAACATAATAAAGTAGCTATTTCGCTTGAGAATGAAGCATTCTACTCACATGTTTTGACACTAAAGATTAATTCCGAACCAGAACGCGTTATTTTAAAAGATATTCAACGACACCCGTATAAACCACGTCTGTTGCATGTTGATTTCCAACGTGTTAGATCCGATGAAAAACTGCATATGCACGTGCCTATACACTTTCTCGGCGGAGAAAAAGCACCCGGCGCCAAAGATGCGGGTGGTCTTGTTTCTCATATCATGAGTGATGTGGAAGTATCTTGTTTCCCTGATGATTTACCTGAATACATCGAACTAGATATTTCAGGCATGCAATTGAATCAAATTTTTCATTTATCAGATCTACCCTTGCCAAAAGGAGTGGAACTCGTTTCCCTTTTGCATGGTAATGACAAACCTGTCGTCTCTGTCCATATGCCTAGAATCGAAAAAGAACCTGAACCAACTGAAATACCTATTTCTGCTGAAGTTCCAGCAATTGAACAAAAAGCTGAAGGTGAGGGTGAAAGCGAAAGTGAAGAAAAAGTAAAAAAGGAAGAGAAAGGTAAGAAAGAAGAGAAATAAACTTTAACTGGTCAATCATGTCATCTTCTATTCAACTTATTGTGGGTTTGGCGAATCCAGGGAAAAAATACGCGAACACCAGGCATAATGCAGGAGCATGGTTTGTTGAGCGTATTGCAAAGGCAAGCGAAACAAATTTGCAGAGAGAAAGTAAATATCACGGATTATATGGCATGGCACATTTCTCGCATTTTACTTGTCATTTGCTTATTCCAACTACTTTTATGAATCACTGCGGACAAGCGGTAAATGCTTGTGCACATTACCACAAAATTTCATCTGAATCGATTTTAATCGCACATGATGATATCGATTTACCAGTTGGAACCATCAAACTAAAATTCGATGGCGGCGATGGTGGTCATAATGGTTTGAAAGATAGCATTGCTCATTTGAATACTAAAAAATTTCATCGTTTGCGTATTGGTATAGGTCACCCTGGAAGAAGTGAAGATGTTGAAGAATACGTTTTAAATAAGCCTTCGAAAACTGACCGGCAGATTATTCATCAGGTTTTAAACCAAGCAGAAGAAATATTGCCTTTGCTGTTAAATGGTGAAATTTCTAAAGCGATGCAGCAATTGCATACCAAGAGATAGCGAGCATATAAAATGGCCCTAAAATGCGGTATCGTTGGTCTTCCCAATGTTGGCAAATCAACCTTATTTAATTGCCTGACAAAAGCGCAAGTGTCGGCTGCTAATTATCCTTTTTGCACTATTGAACCAAATGTCGGTGTCGTTTCGGTTCCTGATCCACGTCTTGATAAAATTGCAGCGATTGTAAAACCACAACGTGTACTACCGACTACAGTGGAATTTGTCGACATTGCAGGTTTAGTAAAAGGTGCAGCGCAAGGTGAAGGGCTTGGTAATAAATTTTTATCTCATATTCGTGAAACGGATGCCATTATTCACGTGGTACGTTGTTTTAAAGATGATAATATTACACACGTCTCTGGCAAAATCGCGCCAGCTCAAGATATTGAAATCATCAATACAGAACTTGCTCTCGCTGATTTAGAAACCATTGATCGTGTATTATTGCGAGCACATAAAGCAGCAAAATCGGGTGATCAAGCTGCTATTACAGAATCTGCTTTGCTAGAACGTATCAAAAATCAACTGAATCAAGGTAAACCCGCACGCACACTTGGTTTTACCAAAGAAGAAAAAACAGTATTGAATATGTTGCACTTGTTAACCTTAAAGCCTACTTTATATGCTGCTAACGTTGCTGAAAAAGGGTTTGCCAACAACCCTTTACTCGACGAAGTAAAAAAAATCGCTGCAATAGAAAAAACAGAAGTGATTGTGATTTCTGCTGCAATTGAAGCTGAAATTGCTGATCTTAATGATGAGGAGAAAAAAATATTTTTAGATGAATTAGATTTGAAAGAACCAGGGCTTGATCGTTTAATTCATGCTGGTTATCAATTATTAAACCTCGAAACTTATTTTACTGCTGGTGAAAAAGAAGTACGCGCTTGGACTATTTCTATCAATACGACAGCTCCACAAGCAGCTGGTGTCATTCATACTGATTTTGAAAAAGGGTTTATTCGTGCTGAAGTGATTTCCTATGAAGACTTTATTCATTATAACGGCGAACAAGGCGCAAAAGAAGCCGGAAAATGGCGCTTAGAAGGAAAAGATTATATCGTGCAAGATGGCGATATCATGCATTTTAGGTTTCATGTGTGAGCAATTGCAG
>MGXW01000058.1 GCA_001801495.1 Gammaproteobacteria bacterium RIFCSPHIGHO2_12_FULL_37_34 | reverse complement strand
AAGACACCGCCAAATATCTTGCATGTGCCATGCATAGACGAATTCAATCAACTAGTCGATAAACTTAATACAAAATGTGCGGCCTTACCTCCAGATCGTCAAAATGACTTACCTCCAGATCTTCAAAATTTAGATTCATCTATCATGGCTAATTTAAAGCTGGCAATATCAAATCAAATAAACGAATTAAAAGAATTACATAACCTCAAAGAGCAGCAAAAGAAAGGGAATGATTTACTTCGTTTGTTAACTAAAGTGGATGAAATAATTCAATGCTATAAAAGATTTCAGCAATCTAAAAAAACATCTTCCAATGCATCATGGGAAAAGGAAGACAAAATTAACCAACGTCGAATAGAAGTCGTCGAAAAATTAGTTGCGCTTAAACAATCGCTTGTACCGCTATCTCAAAAAATAAAGCGTTCTGTTGCCATTTTTATTGGCGGTATACTAGGTGCGATTGGTGGTGCAGTGATATTTGCACTACTAAACGCCAACGTAGTGAGCGCTATACCTGGTGCTGTATTAGGCGCTGCCATGGGAATAGGGATAGCAGCACATTGGACAGCTAAAAAGTCACATCAATACAACATGAAAAACCCATTGTATAACCATGTGCATTTCTTTGCAAAAAACATAGAGCAGGCACTTTCAAACAATGCTCATCCTGCTAAAGAGGAATCGCACAACACATCAGGCTTGTACCTGCATCTTAAACCATATTAACATAACACCACAGGCTCTTGACTCTACCTACGTATCAATTTAGGCTGTATTACGTTTCTAGGATTATTTAGTATCTCAAAAAAGGAGAAGTTTCATGGTCATGCGAATATTTGTATTTTTAATTATTTTAGTTGCTATTGCTGTTGGATTATTTGCTTTAGTATTACCTCGTGATCAATTGATTCGATTGATTATTTTCCGTGACTTCTTTGATGTTACCTTGCCTATTCTTGCTTTTGGTGCGCTCGTTAAATACCTCTGTACGTGCTGCGTAAATTGTAAAATTTGCCATGAGAAAAAGGAATAAGCGTGATGCAGCCCTTCTTGCTATAAGGAGGGCTTCAGAACCCACATGAATGACTTTAAAAACAAAGTTATCGTTATTACAGGTGGTAATAGCGGTATGGGTAAAGCAATTGCTGAGAAGTTCAATCAACAACAAGCTAAACTAGTTATTTTTGGGCGTCGTCAAACCACGTTAAATGAAGCCAAACAAACGCTGCGAGATGCTCTTGTCGTTCAAGGCGATATCAAAAAAATGGCTGATATTGAACGTTTATTTAAAGAAACAAAACGCGCTTTCGGTAAAATTGATGTTCTCATTGCAAATGCCGGTATAGCAGCTCGACGAGCCATTCAAGATGTTGATGAAGCTTTTTTTGATGATATTGTCGATACAAATTATAAAGGCATCTTTTTTACCGTTCAACGCTCTTTACCGTATCTAAAAGATGGCGCAGCAATCATTCTCATCTCATCTATTGCTAGTCATTGGATTTTACCTAGCCATAGCGTATATTCATCAGCAAAAGCTGCGGTAACAACATTGGCTCGTGCTTTTTCTGCCGATTTAATAGCAAGAAATATTCGCGTCAATTCCATTTCACCAGGTTTTATCGATACCCCCATTTTTGATTCCATCAAGAAAATAGATGCCAATTACATGAGAAAACGAAAAAAGAAAATTCCTATTGGTTGCTTTGGTCAATCAAGTGATATTGCTGAACTTGCCTTCTTTTTAGCATCGCCCAAAGCATCGTATATTGTGGGCGCGGATATTACGATTGATGGCGGCGTATCGGAAATAAGCATGAGTGAATTTTGACACGAAGATTAAGCAGCTCTTGATGATCCTTCATGCGCAAAATCGTGGTAAAATGGATAATCGTTATAATGCATTTCTCAATCATTAAAAAGAAAACTAATATTAATGATTTATTATTGGAAGAAAAAAAATTACTTGTCAAAAATATTTATACAACTCCTAGTTATTTTCAAAATTTATTTAATCAAGAGAGTATAGAAATTGATTTTCAACACTACCCAGATCTTTTTCGCGAAGAGTTAGTTCGATTATTATGCGAAAAAGAAATTTTACCACACACAGAATCACTCAATAATCTCGAAACATTGCATGAATTTTTATCTGATGAAATGAAAGCTTACAATTTTGATGATGGCGTGAATAAGATCAGTACGTATTTTTACGACACCGATGAAAATTTTTTAAATATTTACTACCAATTTATAAGATTTTTACGAAAAAATTTTCTTCGAGAGCCATTTTGGTTCCAAGCAACACCCACCCTACGCATCCACTGTCCAAATGCAAAAAATAATCATCATTATCCACGTTATCACAGCGACATAAGTTACGGTCACCCCCCAGAAGAAATGAATATTTGGTTTCCACTAACAAAATGTCTTAACAAGCACGGCTTCAGGACAATGTCATTAGCTCATTCCAAAAAAATACTTGAACAATTTGATTATAATTTTGCCGATTTTATTGATAACGCCATTCATAATAAACCTTTTTCGAACTATTGTGATACACTTTCGCAAATAGTCACCACGGAATATGGAAAAATGCTAGCATTTGATTCTCGCTGTATTCATACTGGAGAACCACTTACATCTCATACACGCATTTCAATCGATATTCGCATTCTACCTGTATCTCAATATGAAAATATGCACCTTCAATATCAAGGTTCGGGCAGAAGAAAAGTTATTTTTGAACCTGGTCATTGTTATCATCAAGAACACTCGGACAATATATGAATAATCAATCAATTTTAAAATTTATAGCTGGTGACCAACCCATTCTAAATGTGAATCATGCTATTTTGAGTGCGCCCGTACGCCATATATTTATGATCGCTATTGTTTGGTATATTCATCAACAAATAAAAAATCATCATTTGAATATACTTGAAGTTGGTTCCTGGATGGGCGCATCAACACTATCTTGGGCTCAAGGTTTAAGAGACTATAATCATGCCACAGGTACTATTTCTTGTATTGATGCCTGGCAACCTTTCTTTAATCGCGCCACTCATCAAAAAGATGTGTATACTCAAATGGAACTAGCACTGAGTTCAGATATCGCCTATCAACTTTATTTACATAATATCAGAACATTACCATCTACGATTACTTGCCACCATTTTCGAGGAAAAAGTGAAAATATTTTGCCCTTATTACGCGAAAAATATTTTGATATTATTTTTATTGATAGCGACCATACTTATCAAGCTGTTTTAAATGATATACGCTGTTCATTCCCTTTAATAAAAAACAAGGGGATACTGTGCGGTGATGATTTAAATTTGCAATTATCACAAGTAGATCATGAATACGCACTTAAACATGCTGATCAAGATTTTATTCCTGATCCTAAAACAAAACGAAATTATCATCCTGGTGTAACATTAGCAGTGAATGAATTACTAGGAAATGTTTCTTCCTGGGGAGGATTTTGGGCAATGCAAAAATATAATGATTCATGGCAAAAGATTTCATTAAAAGGTATGCCTATTCATTATCCAAATCATTTTCCAGAAGATGCGTTAAAAAAAGCCGAAGCGCATTTAAAAGACATTGAAATATATTAAAAAGGGATTTGATCCACTTACCTACTATACCATGAAAAAAGTTGCTATCATCACAGGTGCAAGTCGCGGGATTGGCACTATTATTCCAGTAACAGGAGCGCGATAATAAAATGTTTTTATCTATTTTTTTAGCCACATGCCGACCACATAATATTATCAAATTTCTTGATAACCTTGTTGAAACAGCAAGTGATCCCCGTTCGTTTGAGGTTTTAATTAAAATTGATGAAGGCGACCAAACCCTTACAGAGGTACTCGAAAATTACAAAAAATCTACATCACTTACCATCAAATATCTTGCCACTCCTAAATTAGATGGCTATTACTCATTACAGGTTGGTTATAACAAATTATTAAAAATCACTCATCCTGACAGTTATTTTTGTTGGTTATTAACAGATGAAATCCGTCTACGAACAACAGGATGGGATGCTATTTTAAAAAATTATATTCGCTTCTATCCTGATGATATTTTTCGCCTGAAATTATCTATTTTTCAATTAAAAAATTATTTAGATCTCTATGAATGTTTGCCTTGCCCAGATAATTATGCGGTTACCACTAGAAAATGGTTAGAATTAACTGGCGGATGGGGAGAATTTTGGGGACCCGATTCTTGGCATCAATGTGTTGATTTTTATTTGGCTCTATGTAAAAACAAATTTCATGAATTTGGTATTTGGCGCTCTATTCCTGTTTTTGGCATTGAAGTAGCTGGTCAAGAAGCAGGACAAGGTTCACAAAGTCGCAAATCAAGGGATTTGCGTGTCATTCGCATTAGAAAAGGTTGGAAACAACACAGCACCCATAGCGCTCAAGAAAACTTTTACCGACTGGCACAACACTTAAATGCACATATCTATGCTCATGAATGTAAAATCGCTCATTACATTATTCGTGACAACCCCAAAACAAAAATGCTTTCACTGATTGATCAAGATGAAAAAACTTATCAGGAAATTTGGTCTTATCACCTTCCTAAATTCAGAATTCAATTAGTTACCGGTTATAAAATTTGGCGTTTTCGACGTTTTCTTGGTTATTTTTATGTCAAATTAAGACGGGGCACCAATCTAACATTATTAGCACCTTCGCGCTTTTTTAGAATATGTCGTATTCATTATGAATCATTTTTTAATATCGAAGAACATTCAAACTCGCATCGCTTGCTGAGAAAATGTGAGCGTAAATTATTACTACCCAATTTATATGTGAGATTAATCGAACGTCGCGCACGAAAAGCTCTAGCACGTTATCGATTAAATAAAAAAATGTATAAAACACGTGAAGGAGCAACGGATTATCAATTTAATTCCGAACCTTAAAAAGGCTCTTTAAAAGAAATATGAACAAAATCAATTTTAAATTAGCATTCAAAATGCTCGTTGCCTTACTTAGCATTTGGTTATTAATTCACGCTTCTTTATTGCAATTTAGCTTGTTAATTAACTTAATTCATCATCCCATTTTGTTACTAGCAATTTTCATATTATTTTTAATAATGGTCGGCATCAATGCTTGGCGCTGGCATAAATTAAATTCTGCGCAAAATATTGTATTAGGATGGCTGAAAACAAGTTGGATTACCTATATCAGCACTGGTTTTAATAACGTGCTACCAGGTAACATAGGCGGCGATATCATTCGTACTTATTTTTTATTTAAAATAGCACCTCAACAAAAAAGTAAAGTGGTGTTATCGGTTATGTTTGATCGTATGATTGGGTTAATGGGTATTTTTACCATCATTTGTATCATCGCTATCTTTCAACTTCGTTTATTTAATCAAGATGAAAATTTATTTTATATTTTACTTTTCTGCGCTATTTTTTGTATGGCAGGATTATCAATCTTTCTGTTATCAATATTGCTACCAAAAAAAATTGGTATCACCACTTGGTTAAATGTGAACTTTCCCAATAAATCATGGGCCACAAGCGTCGTTACTTTTTTAGAAGCGATTCGTGCTTATCGAAATGCCAAATTTATCATACTAGAGTGCTTATCATTTTCTATTTTAATTCAGTTATGCATGACAATAACCATTATTCTCATTGCAAAAATGATGGATTTTCCACCGATTCATCCTCTTGACTACTTAATAGCAATCGGTGTCACTCAACTCGCCAATTTGATTCCTACTGCTCCTGGCGGCTTAGGAATCGGCGAAGCAGCATTTTCAAACACTATTTTGCTCTTAAACCCCTCCATCCCAGCTGCTTATGCCACTATTTTTCTTGCTTACCGCATCATTGGTGTTTTAGTCTACTTACCCGGTATATTCGAATCCACCGTGCGTCATGCTTTTGGATTCAAAAGGAATTAAATAATGTCGAACAAACCAAAAACTATTACGTTATTATTGCCTACTTTAAATGAAGTAACGGGTCTTAAAACTATTTTTCCTACTATCGACCAATCATTGTTTGACGATGTTTTAATTGTTGATGGTGGCTCAACTGATGGAACAGTTGAATACGCGATTAATCATAATATTCGAATTATGACTCAGCTTCGCAAAGGATTAGGTGCAGCAGTCATGGATGCGGTTTCAATACTAAAAACAGATTGCGTCATTGAGTTTAGTTTGGATGGTAATTGCATGATCGAACAATTACCTGAAATAGTACAAAAACTGCGCGAAGGTTATGACCTGGTGGTTGTATCGCGTTATCTACCTCCAGCCAAATCATACGATGATAGTTTAGTCACTGCTTTTGGTAATTTTATATTTACTCGTATCATCCGCTGGTTAGGTAATATCTCTGTCACCGATGTGCTTACCATCTATCGTGGCTTTAATGTAAAAATTGTCAAGTATCCTGAATTTAATCGAATACTATATGGTCCAGTCTTTGAACCTTTAGTATCAGCTGTTGCTGCAGTAAGAAAATTAAGCGTGTATGAAATTGCTGGTGATGAGCCCAAACGTATTGGTGGAGTAAGTAAAATGCATGTGATATATAATGGTTTATGCATTGTACTAATGATTATAAAAATGTATCTATTTAAATGGTTCGGAAATCATGAAGCATATCAAACCAGAAACTCTTGAAAAAGCTTACCAAACATTTTCACCTCATCTTGCTGTCACCAAAGACAGTTTCGAAATTGATGTGCCAAATTTATTACCTGACATGGAGTGGAATCATATGGATCAACTTCATAGACCCTACATCCATCAAACATATGAAGCATCTCTTAGAATAGCTGTGGGTAAAGATTTCGCAGTTTCGTTAACGCGTTGGCAGCGTATCCCGTTATTTATCACTATCAGTGATATACGTATTAAACCTGGTCTATACTATCAAATCATGACGATTGCGGGGCTGATTGTGGTGCATTTAGTTATTTCTATGGAAGAAGTTGATAAAGTAGTTCACTTGAAAATTGAATGGTTCATTACCTCTCACAAATGGTTGAAATTTTTGCATAAGCCATTAAGCAAAAAATTTTATAAATTGAATACTCGACTACAAAAAGAAGATCATCAAATTCGTGCTCGGCGTTACGAATTACGTAATAAAGGATACACGTTTGCTTCTGATCCTGTTGATTATCTCACCTCTAATACTATAGGTTGTAATACCATTTATCCCGCTCTTTCGCCTACACTTATAGATATTAAAGATTTACAATCAAACCAGCTTACTAAATTTAGCGTAGGCCAACATAGCTTCCTCATCAAGAAACAAGATAATGAATATTTAATTTGGCCAGCGGTTTGTCCTCATGAAGGAGGCGATCTTTCCAAAGGAAAAACCTGCGATCATCATCAAATTCAATGTCCGTGGCATGGTTTAAAATTTACAGCGGTACGCCTTTCAATGCAGGAGCCGCGAGCAGCACGCTATGGTTTTGAGTATCGATTGACTGATCAAAAAATAGAGGTCACCAATTCCAGGTTTCATACAACGCCAAATCACTTGGATGATCCACCTCTCCCCATATACCAGAAAAAGGAATCGCTTGAATTTTTTCATGAGAATGAACGAGATGTTTTAGTAACCCAGTCAGATCAAGACAATTGACTTGCTGTTCATCAAATGAGTTTAGCGCAGAGATTGCTATTCGCCAACCTCTAGGATTAAACTTTAGCAAACCCATATATTGACCTTGAACTTCCTCCCAAGATTTAGCTCGATTTCCAATATCAGTTAAAACAGAAGCGGAATTAATTTGAAACGTTTCTAAATCCGATAATGGTTGGTCAAATCGTAAGGACCACAATTTTTTAAAATTACTATCATAAGTAATAGTAATAGCCGCATCAGCAGCAATCAGTAGATTAACGGCATGAGTGTCATAAAAAATATCACTGTAACTTATAATACACGTATCGTGCTCCAACCATGCGGTTGCGGACATTAATGAGCGAACCATATTTGAGCTTTCCCACATTGTATTCTCAAATTTTTTGGTAATAGCATGATGAGTAATTTTTTCTTTTTTGTAGCCACATACAATGCCAATATCTTTTATCCCTGCGGATTGCAATGCTTCAATTTGATAATGAAGTAAAGGCTTATTCTTAAGCTTAATCATGCATTTTGGCTTATTTATTGTAAGCATATTCATGCGGCTACCGCGACCAGCCGCTAAAATAATAGCTTTCATAGGCAATGCTCGAAGAAAATATGATGCACTAACTTGATGTCACGCTGCACAAATGGAGTCAATCTTTCTGGATGCCACATAATTCCAAAAATAGGTAAAGTAACATGCTTAATGGCTTTAACTATTCCATCATGTGCTCTAGCCCATACGGTTAGTTCTTGATTCGTTTCTGTTGTACCAAAATCATGATAACTATTAACCATCTCGCATTTACCATTCACAATAATTTCCTGATTTTCACAAACATGATTTGAAATTTTATTCAATGTAAGACCAAAAAATTTTTGAATAAATTGCATACCGTGACAGACACCAAACAACGGTAATTTTTTTTGGTGCGCAAGTTCAAGCAAAAAATGCTCGGTATTGTTTCGCTCCAATGAATCTTTTCCCCCTGTTAATAAAATACCATCAAGCTGTACTTTCGTAATAAGATTTTTGACATGAATTAAGCTATTTGGTATTAAAAGTGGAATAAGATTACATTGCAAAAAAAAATCCAACCAGCGCTGGTCTAATGCATCTCGGCTCTCATGGTGGTTCTCATCATAATCGGATCGTTGACTAACAGCGATCAATTTCATAAAACAATAACCTGTTTGTTTTCTGCGTCAATCCTTAAACGTTTTGCTTTACTCCATTTGGCATAACAAGCTTCACCTGCGCCAATAACAGCTGGTATTCCTAATTCTCCCGCACGGATTGCCATATGTGAATTCACACCACCAAATTGAGTCACAAAACCAGAAATCTGATGTGAAAAAATCCAATCAAACCCAGGATCGGCACTAGGAATAAATAAAATCCCATCAATTAAACGATCTTTTGGCGCATCCGCAAAAACCACATGCCCGGAGCAAGATTTTTGAGTAATAAAATTAGGCAAAATCTCAGGATAATGGAAAAACCATGCATCGCTTGCATCACACAACAAAGGCGGTAGCGCGATTGATTTGCTAAGCAGGTATTGTTCTTTGCCCATTTGAATGTTTTGCTGTAAAATTTTTTGTGGATCCACTGTCGATCGATATAAAGTATAAATGACTTCCGTATTTAAATAACTACAATCTTGTCTCGTTAGTTCGTATCTTTCAGAAAATTGTGAGAGAATTTTTAAAAATTCGCTTACACTGCGAGTAAAAATAAATTTTGAATATTCGCGAGATTCTATTGCAATTTTAATAAATTCTAATAATTCTAAGACAGTAGTTTGCAAATGATCACAATCAATATGTTGCTGTATCGATCTTAATTGGTTAATACTGAGAAAAAACGAAGATGATTTCTCGCAGATCGAAGAAGTATTCATTGCATTCCAATCAAAATATACATCCGGAGATTCGTCATAACGCAAAGAAAGAATATCATAAGTGCCTGGTCTTAAATGACCATAAAGTTGCAAAAATTCTTCTTTAGATTTTAAATGGAAATCACGGTTAATACGTGAACCAATAGAATCTAGAGAAGAGAAAAAATCAGAATATTCATGCTGGTTAATAATACCAACAGTGACAAAAGATTTAAGTAATTGTACAGCAATAAATCCTGCGCGAGCCAACCCAGCGAATGGTAAGGTACCATAGCGTTTGCAATCTTCTAATATCCAATACATTTTAGAGATGGGATCAAGATCACTCGCGAACAATTGCTGTTGACGACGTTCCAATTCATTAATTTTATCTAAATCATTTTTCCATAATCCATTGTTGTTATGAATAATACAATTTGTTAATTGAGTAATTTCACAAAACAAAATATCTTGATCTTTATCATCAAAATTATAATTGGTTAGAATTTTTAATCTTTCTTTCAAGTCAAGTGTGTAACATGAAAATACAATATCAAATTCAACCTTATCATGTAAAGAAGGCGATTCAATTAAACGATTCATGTAATAATTGACAAGTCGTTCAGCTAAATCAGGTGATAGACCTTTAGGAAGAAACGAGTTAAAGCTTACTCTTACATCAACATAAGGCAATCCTTCAAAATCAATCAGTAAAGGGAAGCTACGTAAATTGTTATACCCATAATTATCACGTTGATAAGCCCAAATTGAATCGGTAATAAGATTACGATAAAGTGATAATGCCAGTGGTCGTGGCCGTATACCAATAATTTCTGCGGGATTCCAATCTGGCATCACACCGTATACGGTACGCGCCCCATAAAGATAGAGATGGGGTTTATTGCTGACTGTAATGCGATCAGCAATTCGCTTAATAATAAGCGCGTGCTCTTCTGATGAAAAATTAAGAAATTCTTTTAAGATTAATGGCCTAACCTGAAAAAGATAAACGTGCTGATCATTTGTTACAGCAAATTCAATATCTAATAAATCGGTCAAAAATATTTCTTCAAGTTCCTGTAATAACAAAATAACTTTTTGGATGAATCCACCTGGGAAACGTTCAGAATGCCTATGCCAAATAAAACATTTGTTTTCTGCTTGTGTCCCCGAAGTAATACTTTCCGCTAATCCTGATGAGTCATCATAATTAATAATAATGTATGGGCCACACGTATTAGGATCTCGGCCAAATGCCACCCCAGATACGTTAATATTTTCTAAAAACGGTTGAATAAGAACTTGATGATCGGGACAATAGTTTCCATAAGAAGCTATCACTGTTTCAATGCCGCGAATGAGCTCTACTTCACCACGCACTCGCATAACAGAAGTAAAACAACCAGCTAATGAGGTATGCTGGCTATCTTCGCCTTGCGCACTGCTACGAAGAATTAAAGCTTGATTAATCCAGGATAAATGGCGAATCTTTTCGACTACCGCTGGTTGATGATGCCGCCATTCTGCCGCTGTAAAAAAAAATAATGGTAAAATATTCGCATGAATTATTTTACCTTGTAATACATCTAAGGTATTAGCTTTTGTAGAAAAAGAAATAGGTACATTACTACTGGGCTCTTTAGCTACGCGCTCAAACATAAAAAATATTACTTCCTTTTAACAATCCATGCTCGGGTTTGATACGTACAACTAATAGTTTGGTGAAGCTTTATTTTATCTTCTACAAATTTAATAAATTCACAAAATTTAATTTCACCTAGTTGCACACGAATATCATTTACCGATTTCCAAGCACCCAAATATTCTTCTGAACTTAAACTAATTGTATGAAATCCTTCAAGATAAGTACCGTTCTCAAACAAAGAACATTGTAACAGCTGATTTGCCAGCTGATCCACATGTTTAGATTTGCCCGATGAGATTCGCCTGATATCAGGTTTGAGCTGATAAATATGATCTTCTATCTCCTGCAATAATACATTATTTTCAAGATACCGAGGATTCCACAAAATAACAAAATACCCATTTGGCTTTAAAATACGATAAAACTCTCGTGTTGCCAAATCAAAATCAGCCCAATGAAAAGATGAAGCCATGGTAACAAGGTCAGCAGAATTACTTTCTAACAATGTTTTCTCAGCAGAACCGGCCAACCAAGTGATGCCTAATTCTTTACCAGTTTGCATTCCTTCTTGCCGCATCCTATCATTTGGTTCAATTGCAATAACTACTTTACAAGCTCGTTTTGCGAATTGTCTTGTCCAAATACCTGTTCCAGCTCCCACATCTACAAATTCAACGTTTGTAATTGGTTGATTCATTATTTCAAGAATACCATCAACTACTGTTTCCGAGTAACCTGGGCGATACTTTGAATAATAAGTAGCAAGCTTAGTAAAATCACCCGCATATATTTGTTCTGGAGTCGCCATGAACCTCATCCTTTTTAAAATAATTAATAATTAATGCAACTGCATCTTCAGGTTTTATATTCCCATAATTTTGTATGATCAAATCAGGTTTTTTAGGGTAATCAGGAGAAATATCAATACCTACAACGTTTTTTAAATGACCTGCGTTAGCTTGAGAATATATATTCTTAGAATCACGCTGGGTAAGCTCAACAAGCGGTACATCTATAAAAACTTCGATGTAATGATTCATATGTCCTCTATTCCATTCCTGAGTTTCATGAAACAAAGAAATTGTAGCACATACTACATGAATATTTTGATCGGCAAGTAATTTACAGAATCGTGAATATAAAAGACTAGCTTCAATACGTTGGTCGCGCTCGTGGCCAAAGATCTGACCACTTACTTCTCGCAAAGCATCACCATCTAGCAATACCACTGTATGACCTAATAAGCGCAGCTTATTTGTCAGTAAATGCCCAATAGTTGATTTACCTGAACCTGATAGGCCAGTAAGCCAAAAAACGGTTCCGGATTGCTCAACCATGTAGAAAGTTACCTTTAATTTGTTTATGAATAATTGAAAAAGTTTCTTGGGTACTCGCAACAATGCTATTTACACGCGTATTCCGCTGATTAAATTTAATAACATTTTGATGCGTATCAGTCACCCTACCTCCAGCCTCTTGAACCAATAAAATACCTGCTGCTATATCCCATTCGCTTTTTGGGTCCAAACTAAATGTTGCGTGTGCATAACCGGATGCCACTAATGCTAGCTTATAAGCAATTGATCCCATCGGCTTAACTTCATTTATTTTAGCAAAATATTTCCATGCGCCTTTAGCTATTTCAGTACGACTCGCTAAAACAGTTAATCTTTTCTCAAAATCGCGATCGCAATAAATAGGCCTATCATTCAACCAAGCGCCTTGGTCTTTTATTGCATGAAAAAGCTGATCTTTAGCTGGATTATATACAGATGCCATAATTGGTACGCCATCCTCGATCAAAGCTACTGATACAGCATATTCAGGCAACCCTTGAACAAATTCCTTGGTACCATCGATAGGATCAACTACCCACACACGTTTAAATTCTAATCTTTTCAAATCATCATCAGATTCTTCTGACAACCAACCATCGTTACCAAAGCAACTTAAGAGTTCATCTTTAAGAATTTGATTTGCGAGTAAATCCGCACTGGTTAACAAATGTTCGCCATGTTTATATGAAATGGTAAACTCATTGCTTTGTAATCTTTTAATTTCATCTCCAGCTTGTTTAATAGCACAAAGCAATACTTGCGTTTCCATTTTTAACATATCAATAACTTAACAAATTCAAAATGTTTATTAAACAAGGATTTTTTCCAGGCGAGAAAAAGCAATTGTCGACAATTTATATATTCTTGAATATTATAAAAAATGATGGTTATCACATTAATCGATTTGGATGGTGGTAAAAAAAAAGCTATTTTCTTCCCAAACCATCCCCACTCCTTTCTAAAACCAGGATGATGCTGTTTATTGAGTTTATCAATTTGTTTTTGATATCTATTCATTAACAATTCCATTCTAAAAGGAACAAATAATAAAGGAAAAATAAAAAATAAATAGATTTTTTTAAAAAATGAAATTTTTTGTTGATATTGAAAAGCCGAATCAAAAAAATTAGAAATAAATTTAAGTCTGAATTTATCAAAATAATTAAGTATTTCATTATGGTTTTGCTTGATCGTACCAACACCGACACCCACCTGTCTAATACTCTCCCGACGATTATGCCAGAGCTTTCCATCAAAACTGCTTTCCAAAAGAGAAGCTGCCCATGTGATATTTAGCCACTGACAAATTGCTAACATGAATTTTTTAGAGTCACGATGAATATCTTCTAAACGTATAGCACGACATTGAACACTGCCATCAGCTGTATCTTCAACATAAGGATGCATGCCAAATACTTGATCATTTCCAGCGTGGATTGCAATATCATGCAACATTTGTGAAATCACACACGACAATAAGTATAAATTTTCCCAATGAGAATAACGATTAATATGTTTCGCGGTTGAACCCATATTTTGTATGGGCTCTCGAATCATATGCAAAAAATAAACTTTAGAAAAATCCTTTACTAACTGCAAAGCATATTTTTTAGGCAAGCTATGAATAGGATAAAGAATCCATGAAGAAGAATCAATCAGGCGTCCCAATGTTTGATTGTAAGCCAAATAAATTGAAACAATAAAATCTTTTCTTGTGAGAATTGAAAACTCACTCCACAATCCTAATAAATACTTAGTAAATTGATCGCGATCCACAAACACCTTTTCATTCATGCACAATCCCATTTGCAGCAATCCATATTCATCATATCGACTTTCTGGATCAAACCAGTATTGATGATTCTCCAAAAAGGCTTGCAATAAATTTATCTTATCTAATTCACCATGTTTTTCCCAAAAAATGAGTAATTGTTGTCCGTGCAAAGCAGGTAGGGATAAAATTTGCGGATGATTATCTAATAAGCTTTGAATAAATAGAGTTCCACTGGAGCCACAATTTTGAATAGCTATTATCTTATTGAAATTCTCTAATTTTTCTAGCATATTTTGCCTTAATATTTTTAAGCCATAATTTAATTTCACGTAATGGTAATGTAATACGCCATGATAACGATGCTTGTTGTTTTTCTAATTTATCTTGCAAAACTTGAATTTCTATTTGTTTATTTTTTATCGTTTTTTTTGCTAAAGTGAGTTTAGATTTGGATAATAAAAGTTGATTTTCAAAAAATTCTGCTTGATAGTCTTGCTTCTGATTATCTTCAATATCTGCCAACCAAGATAGAGTGAAATTTTTATCATTTGTCAGTTGAAATTCTTGCAAACTAATATTAAATCTATTTAAAATTGATTCAATTTTTACGACTTCAGCAGGAGTAAAATAGCGTTGCCATTTTCCTACTTCTCCACCTCGGATATGTTTTTCATTACCAACTTGATCCCCCACTAACGATTTATTCAACGTTGACTCGATCGCGCCCAATGAATCTTTTGCAGAAAACGCTAAAACCTCTTTAAACAAACGTAATTTCATTTGGGTATCAGGTGTTGCACCCAAAAACGAAAGCATATTATAAAATCCTTGGTACGGATCAGTTGTTAAATTTTCATATGACATTAACATTATTTGCTGAGGGTAGCGGATTTGCATATTCTTAAAAGAATAATAATGCTTAATAAATGCGCTTAATTTATCCGACTCAAACACAAAATCATGTAAATCTTTTATTAATACACTGGTGCCATCAGGTTGTAATTTATATCGCTGGTGATCATCAATATGGTATTGAATATGTTTATAATATGAAACAAAATGGTCTAAAGGATTACGATAAAGATACACTATACGTACATTTGGATTGTGTTGAGGATCAAGCAAATCCCACTCATTATAATAACGTATGAGCTCCTCACCACCATTATAAGATGAAGCGGGATAATTTAGTGATCCCCATAAATCATACAATTCATCTTGATTAAATCCAGGACATAAGCTATGACAAATAAATAATCGATCAATGTTTAGCGTAGTTTGATGAGCAGAAACTTCAGTAATTTTATGATTATCTAGCGCTTGAATAAGATCTGCTTGAAATTGATCCGGTGAATAATCTCCCGCACGCATCAATAATTGTTCATAACACCAAAAAAAAATATGCGCGTACCACGTTCCAGATTTAGGTAGTGTTGCAATTAATGCAATTTTTTTATCACTCATCAGACATGTTCACTATTGCGTACAATAACTTGCTCTTTTAATAAACCAAAAGGCAAGTTATTCCAGATTCTTTCATGTAAATAATAGAAAATTATTTTGGATAAAAAGTCAAAAAGCCCAATATAAAATGAGAATGTAATTTGTTTGGTAACAATGTAACTAATTACCATAGTAACAAACGATCCTAAAATTCGCCAACTAAATGCCTTGATTAAACTCCTTAGATGAGATTCCATAGATAACCTAATTAACGTCAATCTTGTTTAAATTCTGGATCCTAACATTATATTTTTTTGAGCAACATGTTTGGTAATTGTCTGAGGAAAAAGCACAGCTTGCTCTATTGGGTTTTTCAAATAGCCTGTTTTAAATAAAAAATCTATAATTTTATTTATCGATTCATCAATACCGAGCTTAGTTGTATCAATTTCAATTTCGGGATCATTAGGTAGCTCGTAAGGATCATTAATTCCAGTAAATTGCTTTATCTCGCCTCGACGAGCTTTTGCATACAATCCTTTAGTATCTCGTTTTTCACAAATCGAGAGAGGCGTTGAAACATACACTTTAACATAACCACCATATTGCGAGATAAGTTGCCGATTGGCATTTCTCGCCTCAGCATAAGGTGCAATTACTGCACAAATTGCAATTCCTCCAACTTTGGTAATCTCAGCCGCAACATAACCTACTCTACGAATATTTAAATCTCGATCATGTTTAGAATAACTCAATTCGCTCCCTAAAACCTGTCTAACCGTATCGCCATCTAGCAGTGTGATGTTTCTTTTACCATAACTCATCAATCTTGCGATTAAAGCGTTTGCAAGAGAAGTTTTGCCAGAGCCTGAAAGGCCAGTAAAAAATACTGTAAATCCTTGCTTATATTTAGGTAAATAAGAATGTCTTAATTCAGCAACCACTTCAGGAAAAGAAAACCATTCGGGAACGGGATTGTCATTTAACAATGCTTGTCGTAAAGCTGTCCCAGAGATAGAAACGAATATTTCTCCTGCTCTTAACTCATCTTTGAAAAGATATTTTTTACGTTCTTGAACGTACCCCATTTCTTGAAATAATAATGTTTCGATCCCTATTTCATCTTGATATTGCAGCACTAGTTCTTGTGCTGCAAAAGGTGGGTAAAGTATCTTTCCATTTGTTATGGTTCCAGGATCAGCATGATCACGACCAACAATAAAATGAGTACAGCCATAATTTTTACGGATAATGGCATGCCATAATGCTTCTTTTGGGCCAGCCATACGCATAGCCAATGGAAGCAAACTTAAAAAAGCCTGGTTTGTAGGATAACGGTATAATATTTTTTGATAACAACGTACACGAGTGTAATAGTCAATATCCCCCGGCTTCGTTAAGCCTACAACAGGATGAATTAAAATATGACCTTCTATTTGTTTAGCTGCACGCAGTGTCAGCTCCATATGAGCACGATGAATAGGATTTCGCGTTTGAAATCCAACAATGCGTTGCCATCCCATTTTTAAAAAAAAATGTTTTAGTGTTTTCGGAGTATGACGTAAATCTAAGAAATCATAATGCTTAGGAAACTGTACTAGCCGAATTGATCCGCCAAGATACCATGTGCCGGCTTTATTTAATAAATAATCAACACCGGGATGATTGATATCTAATGTGCCAAATACTTGTTCTGCTTCAAATAATTTATTGGGCTGCCACTTATCATTTATGTGCATACAAGCTAGAAGAGTTCGATCAACATCGCATAGTTTAATCTCATCCCCAATCTGTATTTTTTCAGCAAATTCTTCATCAACATCAAGCGTAATAGGAATAGGCCAAAGAGAACCATTAGCTAGTCGCATTCGTAATAAAACATTTTCATAATCTGTTTGCGATAAAAAGCTAAATACGGGATCAAATCCCCCTACCAGCAGCATTTCTAAATCATACCGTTGGCGAGGAGTAACTATCCATTGTTGATTTAAAGAATAATCCATCATGATCCTTCGAGAAAATAAAAAATATATTGTATACCAATTTCAACTGCCAAATCTAGGTTGAATGATGTTAAATGATAAAGGTATTTGTTTTGCACATGGTTTTATTTTGATAATTGACAAGCCAAGTTTGAATACTATGACCTCTTATTAGCGAAGAATTTATTACTCCCTGCCAAATTTGTGGTTTCTTAGCTTGCTTAAAATGAAAAAAACGTTTCCATAAATCTTCTTCTGTATTAACTAAGGGCAAACTATATCCGACAATTTTGCTTGACTGATCGGTAAAAATCAGATTCCATTGCATAAGTTGCCAAGATGTAGGAAACCGAGTTTGAATAAAAACAGCTGGATTTCCTTTGGTTCTTAAGTCAGAGGTAATGATCACATCATCAGACGGACACAAAGGCAATAAGGAAAATTTCATTTCATTTAAAAATTGATTCACTTGTTTAGCTGGCCATAGTGTGTAAATTCCTTTCTGATATTTTCTATAAACTTGATCAATATAAATATGATCAGCAGTATTCTCATCACCATTAGCATACGTTTTAGAATAGTCAATAAAAGCTTTATTTACTGGTATTTGTGTAGAAAGTGCAATAGCATGTTGATTGCTTACACTTGCATTATAAACACCCCTATCAGCTGGAATAAAAAATACCACAAGCCAAATGAATATTACACTCAAAAGCAAACAACTCATTATTCCATAAGAATGAGTTTTGGATCGATAATAAAAAATACATATACTAGCGAGTAAACACAGCCAGAGCACCAAGCTAGATGTTACAAATCGACCACCAACCTCAGCATACTCGCCGACAATCCATGATCGCATAATAGATATGATAACTAAGGATGCAAAACAAAATAATAAATATGAAAATATAACGGTATCACTTGCTGTCCATCGTTTTAATTTCCAATATTTAATTAAAAACACCATGCTGAACAATGAAATAGCAACACCGATTAATATCACTCCCAAGGTTACGGTGGTAGATGCATTAGAAATTAAAGGGATGCTTAAAATGCGACTCATAAATAAAAAAGGATGAATAGGATTAAAAATAGAATTCTTCAATCCCTGATCAGTCGCTGTTACACCTGGATGCCACCCACTCCAAAAATAAGCCACATAGCTTAGCGCAGCCATTCCCGTCCATAGTAATATATGACGACGCCATACCTTGCGTTTGAATAATACAATGAAAATAATTGGCCACAAAATGAGACCAATATTGAATGTGAATAAAGTTAAGACGATTAAAATAGAAGTGAATAACAACCCAATCAAAGCAAAAGTTGATTGATTATGTTCATACGCATAACAGTAATAACTAACTGTGATAAAACTTAACAATGAAAACAACATAACAAGCGGCCAAGTAAAACAAATTGTCAAAAAGAAATTTGACACGCTTACTCCCGCAAATATCAGGGTTGCCGCACAACCGATGATAAGCAATTTTACAAATAGCGGGATTTTTTTTATCAAAAAAATGATGCCGCTAAATAAAACAAATATCGACCAAAACACACTGACAACACGATAAGGATGCCCACTCTCAAGACCCTGGTGAACAAAAAAATCGTACATAATAAGTAATCTTTCAATAACAATACGATGATCAGCAAATGGCATAAATAAATAATTCCAGGATTTTTCGCTGGTTAAAATTGGGTAAATAACTTGCGCCATGTCTTGTGCTTGATCGCCCAAAGGCGCGAGTGAATAATTATAATCTAATAAGAGTTGGTGAGAATGATTGATAGCCACATACATACCTACGAATAAACATATTATTGCGATCAGCCACAAAAAAGATTTAATGACAAATTGATTGATCATCACGATATCCATTTAATAAGTGAAATGATTCCTGGCCGTCCAAGTTGTCGATGTCCCGAAAGCATTTTGTTAGTTAAAATTGTTTTCCGGTTAGCAATATAATAACGATAATTGTCTACCATAATTACTATATTTGATTTGGTCGGATACCAGTTTAATTCGCGTTTGACCTTACTCGTATCGCCAACATAAGTATTCATAATCATGTTATATTGATAAGGTCCTAATGGTGACAACCCTAGTTTAAAAGATAATTTCATCGCCGGGACAAAAAATTTTGGTGGTAAATGACGTATTTGAGATCGACTTTTTACCTCTTGAATAAGAGCAAGAAACAACTCATTTAATGTTGGCACATCATCACAACCAACATTAAAAACTGCGCTCTTATAATAATGCGCTGCTAATTTACAAGCATGTATTAAATCATCACTATAAATAAATTGATAACGATTCTCTCCCGAGCCAATTAACCATAGCTTACGCCCTTCACGAATAAAATCAAAAACGATGGATAATATACCTAGCCGACCTTCACCGATAATGGTTGGTGGACGCAAACAAACAGCATGAAGCTTGGAACTAACGTCTTGAAGAATGGTTTCTGATGCAACTTTGGTTTTGCCATACTCTTCAAATGGTGATAAAGGTGAGCACTCAGGTATATTGATTCCATTTACACGGCCATACACACAATTGGATGAAATAAAAACAAAATTTTTGATACCAAAACGAATACAGCGTTCTGCTAATATTCTAGTAGCGTCAATATTAGTAGCATAAAACAGTGAGCGGGTTTTGCTGGTCAATTGAAGCTGAGCTGCTGCATGAAATACACAATCAATCGGAGCATGTTTTTTAAATATATCATCCATATCAACCGACTTCGAAACATCAACCATTTCGCTAATAAGATTAGGGTGGCGGTCATCATCACGATGAATATCAACATTAATACAAGTATGATTATCTTTTAACAATGAACGTTTTAATTCACCACCAAAATAACCTGATCCGCCCGTGATAAGATAACGCATTCTTAGATCTCTATATTAAAATATTTTCTTAAATTTTGCTGCCGATAATTGTCTATAGTGACTTTTTGCATATCTACAATAAGCATTTTTTCTGTTTTAATAAATAATTCTTTAGGGTAACTGTAGGTGATTGCTATACCATTTTCAGGTGTGCGATTAACACAAGCAATAGCTTCTGGTTGATAATCTTCTTCTTTGCCACTCATACCGCGAGGCAATGAGCACCATTGTAATTGATAATCTTCGTGTCCCAATATATTCAAGATTTCTTTCGTCATAAAAAATTTAGTATAAGGATAATCTTGCTCAGCTAAAATAAAATGTATGCGCTGTAACTTGTCTACATTCACAACATAATCAGAAATCTTTTGAACGGCAAAACTCATATATTGTTGCACTGCTCTTGCACTTACAAATGTATGCACACTAGCCTGATAGCTTTCCATTAGAAAAATGACCGCCACAATACTAGAAATGATTGGTTTTTTTAAAGCAAATGGGTAAATAACATCCCACTGTTTAATACTCCACAACATGACAATGAAACCAAATGCTATTGTTCCAAACAAAAATCGGAGCATGATAGGTGGCTCGCCACTTGGTATGACCAAGAAAAAACCACTGCTCATAATCATCAAAATAAAGAATACGGTTAAACCTTGTGCTAAGTCAGTATAAGAACATGGATGTTTAATTAATTTAACTGTAGCAAATAAAATGCCACTCAAAAACACTCCAATCATTACCCAACCCTGCCAGTTCCCAGGATATAAACGCATCATCTCCCACTGCTGTCCAAAAACATTTGCTAAATAACTTAAACGATGAATTACTTCAGCAATACTTAAATTAGGATGATTTAATTGATATTGGCTTGGCACAGGAGCAAGCGGATGAAAACGCATATTGAGGTAAGCTAAAATAAAATAAATTACACAAACCACACTAAACAAAAGAAGTTCTTGAAAAATTTCTTTACGGATATGAACCCAATCTGACAAATTAGAAAACATTAATTTAGTTAGTATTAATGCGCAAAAGAAAAAAGCCATGGCTGGATAAGTAAGTAAAGCCAGCATAATAAAAATTGCTGGCCATAGCGATCGAGACCACATAAAACTTGAATGGCCACGCCCTGCAAAAAACGTTTGGGCACTCGCAATGACAGCTTTAGCAGAAACTCCTGTCATTGGTTTTGAAGCGGTAATTTGCAAATATCGATAAGCTATTTGGGTAAATAATAATGCAACAGGTAAGGATAAAGCTCCAGCTAATACCGCATCTTCATATAAGTGTGGAACTAAAAATAAACATCCAGCAGCAAAAAAAGCCACCCAAACCGACATCCCCAAACGATATAACCATTCGGCAAACATGCCCATTGTACACCCCATCAGTACTACCGAAAGCAAACGAATGACTTTCATTCGTTCTAAGGTATAAGCAAATTTATAGACAAAGCAATCTAAATAAGCTTGCAAAGGCCGGCCCAAAGTTAACATAAACTCAAAACCATCATCAGATTTACATGATTGTCCAAATCCACCAAACACGTACCGATAAGCATCTCCATTATAAAAAGAGATATGAATTGCGGGAGAAAAAATAAAAAACATCACTATTGCTCCGGCAAAAACAAAAGCTATGCTGCTTGCATGATTAGTCACAATATCATTTATTTTCATTATCTGATGTGCCATGGTAATTGATTGAACAAACTGCTTACGCAATCCTACCATTTTAGTGGTGGGTCAAGCGAGCAATCAGGCGAAACCTGATATTGCTTTAGATTGTTTAACTTGCTTTGCAGAAGGTGGTTTTCTTTGATTTTCTATATACTCCTTTATTACTTTGAGACTAGCGCCGCCACAAGAAACAACGCAATAACTGGGTGACCAAAAATGGTTGCCCCATAATTTTTTCTTGATAACACTAAAATATTCTCGACGAAGCAAATAAGAAGATTTTCCTTTTAGTTTTCCTATCAAATTAGCTACGGCTACTTTAGGATGAACAATGACCATCATGTGCACATGATCATGTTCACCATTAAATTCTAAAAGCGTACATTTCATTTGGGCACAGGTTTCATCACAGATTTCTTTTAACCTATTTAAGATCTCTAATGTAAAGACATGACGACGATATTTTGTAACAAAGACTAGATGCAAATAATTTTTATAAACACAGGATCTTCCAGTTCGCCATTTATACATAATTACCTCAGACAAACATTGTTTTTTAGAAGGTATGATGTTAACATGCCGTCTTGATTAGGGGTAGAGAATTCCACATGATGCGAGGGATACGCTTTAAAGCACATCCAACACACAAGCAACAAGAGACGTTGAGTCAGTGGATGGGGTGTGCGCGGCAAATTTGGAATGCTAAATGTAATGAAGAACGCTACTAC
>MGXW01000057.1 GCA_001801495.1 Gammaproteobacteria bacterium RIFCSPHIGHO2_12_FULL_37_34 | reverse complement strand
AACCACCTAAATTGCCAGGAAGCGATAGTAAGATACAGAATGGACTCCCGCACTCTCACTCTTCTCCTCCATCGAAAAAAGCATCAAATGATGGTAGCAATAATAAGAGGAGCGCTTCGGTATCTGCTCTAGGACAATTTGGAGCAGCACCTGTCAAGGAAAAAGATAGCGCATCCCAGCAGAGAGATTTCCTCCGACACACCCTCTAATCATGCCAGGTTAAAGTGCTAATATTTTGCGTAGCCCATCATCGATTAAGCTCATTTCATAAGCAGATAACTCACCTTCAAAACGAATGAATCTTTTTTTATCTAATGCTCGAAGCTGATCTAACACAGCGCATACAAATGCATTATTCACGTAAACTTTGATACTCAAATCTGCGATTTCTTTAGTCTGTGTAGATAATGGTACGGCAATGATGGTACTACGAGCAATATTAATAGGAGTCGCGCCAACTAATACCCAAGGACGAGTCTTTTTTTGTTCATGTCCTAGCACGTGATGTTCTTCTACAAGATAGACTTGCCCTCTTTGATATTTAGAAGTATTTTTAGACATCCTTTAACCCATCACTACCAAATTCTTTATCCCATGCAACCATCTCTTCTTTTAAATTTTTATTTGCTTCAAGAAGCTTAGCTCGTAAAAAAAGTTGTTGCTCACGTGCACTGATTTCTTTTTCCAAAAGAACA
Organism: Gammaproteobacteria bacterium RIFCSPHIGHO2_12_FULL_37_34; assembly: GCA_001801495.1. Classification (GTDB taxonomy): domain Bacteria; phylum Pseudomonadota; class Gammaproteobacteria; order DSM-16500; family DSM-16500; genus Aquicella. The sequence goes on along the minus strand of MGXW01000057.1, from coordinate 34,366 downwards.
GCAAGTACTCTACTACGCTCTCGCGAAGGAATAGCCGAGCGCATTCGTGCTACTAATTGATCGGGAAGAGAAAACATGACTTTAGCTGGCATAGTATTTTACCCCTATCTATAATATAGATTATATATTATATAATAATATACTATAGAGCGCATTAATCAAATAGATCCTTAAAAACACAAGCTTTTCGTCAATAGAATATCTCTCAAAATCCTGTAGTCTTAAGGGCATCTCTAGAAATTCGATTTTCAATGCATGTCATTCTGAGCGCAGCGAAGAATCTCCTTACAAATCAGGGAAAAACGAGATTCTTCGCTGCGCTCAGAATGACAATCGAGCAATTTCTAGAAGTGCCCTTAATATTACCTTAAGGTTGATCGCTTTATGATAGTCCATAGTTATAACTAACTAGACTAAACAAAAATTTTTACGCTTTCGTAACCTTGCAAGGCTTGCTAACATGCTCGCGGCTTATACGAGTAGTGAAAAAGCAAAAATATGCACTCTTGAATTAGGAAAAGAAGCCGAGAGAAAGTATCGGATTGCTAAAAAAAAATACGAAGACGCCATTGATAACAACACTGATAATCACATTCAAACACTTTACGACGAATTAATAACATCATTTAACCAACTCACAATCGCTCGGGCTGCTCAAATTTGCCAAATGAATATAGCAAAAGAGCTTGCTCATGCTTACAGAAAAGGCGACAAAGATACACCGGTCGATCAATGGGAAGCCGAAAAATATGACAAACTTGTTGCAAAATTAAATGCTGAAATTCATGGGGAATCTGATATAAAAAAAATTGACCGAAGCTTATGGTCTCAATTTAAAAATTCAATTAAAGAAAATTTCCGAACAAATACCATTTACACCGCCACAGGTTGGTACACTGCCATTCGGCTATTCATCATTTATATCAATCGCACATTAGCAAATTTAGAAAAATACGATATGGATAAGTTTCATCGATTTTTACCCAGATGGTTTGCTGTTTTTGGGTTATCTTATGGTGTGACGCTTCTTGCAGATGTAACCATCGCCCTCTATTCTGGGCTTCGCTCTATTCGAGAAGGAGAAGAAAAAATCCCACGTTTAACGCGCCTTAAAAATGCTTTCGGAAAAGGCAATCGCCCTTTTCGTATTGCTAATGACGCTGTTTGGCTTGCTATTAATACGATAGGATTTTTTTTAACAAGCGGTTTATCTGCTATTGTTGGTTTTGCCGGTTTATGTTTTGATGAAATGCACGAATGCTTTAAACCCGCTTATCGTGGATACACACACAAATTAGTAGCCGATAAAATTCAAGTAGAAATAGATCATCTCAAACCAGGTTCTGAAATCGGCCCTTTATCAAAATTTTTTAATGCAAGCAGTGGGGATTTACCAAAAATAGAGCAAATGGGAATAAATAATAACCGCTTGATGGAAATAGATGCTCAAAAACAAATGCTGACGCACATCCAAACTCAACAAAAAAAACAAGCACGATCCATGCTCATAAATGGTATTCGCCCAGTTGTTGGCACAACACTTATTTTAATTGGTATGTTTTTTGTATTCTTCCCACCTGCTTCTATTCCTGCTGCCGCTTTAATTGGTGTGGGATTAACCGCGCTCGGTGGAGCTGTTTTCACTGGTTTATTTTACAGAATCGGAGATATGATTCGATCAAAAATGCAGCCCAAAAAAGAAGCGTTTATAAACATTGATGATGAAAAAGCAAGTATAGAAAAAATAATGGCGCAAAAGAATTTAGAACCCGCAAACAATGCGAAAAAAAATCCACAAGAAGATCTCCCACCATCCCATCTCGTCCCATTTGCTTCTGATTACTCACCCGGCTTCTTTCCTCCAAAACCAAAAAAACAACAAGCTTACCCCCTACTCCCAAGCGAACAATTAAGCCATCGTTGTATCATCATTTAAATTATTTTTCTAATCCTCTTGCTATCTTTGACAAGATCCTTTATCTTGATAAGAATGATGCATAAAACACTACATATTGTGTTTTTATTTATTGATTACCACAAGATATTCGATTTTAAATTTTAACTATTTGATTCCAATAAACATGATTGCTGATGTGGAGAATTAAAAAAGAGCATGGATATTCAAACAACCTCTCACATAACCCATACCACCCACTTCGACGTCGCACAAACGGCGCCTGGCCTGATGAAGGTCATACGCCGAAACGGCACCGTTACTCCCTTCGACACCAACAAAATCGCCGTTGCCATGACTAAGGCTTTTCTGGCTGTTGAGGGTGAAACGGCCGCCGGATCTTCAAGGATTGTTGAAAAAGTTTCTAATTTGACCAACAAAATTAGTGATACCTTCAATCGTCGATTACACAGCAGTGGTACCATTCACATCGAAGACATTCAAGATCAAGTGGAGCTAGAGCTCATGCGTACTGGCGAATATAAAGTCGCCAAAGCCTATGTATTATATCGTGAAGAACGCCGTCGCATTCGTGAACAACAACAAGAAGTGAAAGCCAAACAATCCGCTTATGCACTACATGTTACCTTTCCAGATGGAAGCATTAAACCATTAGATATGTCTGCTTTACAAAATCAAGTAAACCAAGCCTGCTTTGGATTAACATTGGTATCAGCTGAGCTCATTATCGAAGATTTGAAACGCAATTTGTTCGATAAAGTACCTGCGCGTGAAGTTAATAAAGCATTAATCATGTCCGCGCGGACATTAATCGAAAAAGAACCTCATTATACTTATGTTGCTGCACGATTATTGCTAGATGATTTAAAACAAGAGGCTTGCCATTTTCTCGATTTAGATAATCATGCATTTGATTTGGCTACTTATTTTGAAACTTATCTTGAAACCGGCATAAAATGCGAACTGCTTGATCCAAGATTACGTCAGTTTGATCTGCAACAAATAATCTCAGCTATCCATCTAGATCGTGATTTACAATTCACTTATCTTGGTCTACAAACACTATACGATCGCTATTTTTTACATTGGGAAGGTTTGCGTTTTGAATTACCACAAATCTTTTTTATGCGTATCGCCATGGGGCTTTCTCTCAACGAAACAGAAAAAGAAAAACGTGCAATTGAATTTTATCATTTACTTTCTTCATTTGATTTTATGAGTTCAACGCCTACTTTATTTAATTCTGGTACATTACGCCCACAATTATCGAGTTGTTATTTAACAACTGTTCCAGATGATTTAGATGGCATTTATAGCGCTATAAAAGATAATGCTTTGTTATCCAAATATGCCGGTGGTTTAGGTAATGATTGGACCAATGTGCGAGCAATAGGTGCACACATTAAAGGAACAAATGGTAAATCCTTAGGTGTTGTTCCATTTTTAAGTGTCGCAAATGCAACAGCCGTTGCTGTTAATCAAGGCGGTAAACGCAAAGGCGCCGTATGTGCTTATCTTGAAACATGGCATAAAGACATTGAAGAATTTTTAGAATTACGTAAAAACACAGGTGATGAACGACGCCGCGCCCATGATATGAATACAGCCAACTGGATTCCTGATCTTTTCATGAAACGTGTAATAGAAAACAAAGATTGGACATTGTTCTCCCCGGATGATACACCTGATTTACACGATTTATATGGCAAAGCATTTGAACAAGCTTACACAGCCTATGAAGAACAAACAGCAAATGGCAAAATCAAAAATTTCAAAAAAATCTCTGCTGTTGTCTTGTGGCGAAAAATACTATCCATGTTATTTGAAACTGGTCACCCTTGGATAACATTTAAAGATGTATGTAATCTACGTTCCCCGCAACAACACACAGGTGTAGTACATAGCTCAAATTTATGCACCGAAATTACACTCAATACTTCTCGCGATGAAATTGCTGTCTGTAACTTGGGAAGTATTAATCTGATCACCCATTTAACTGGCAATGGTTTGAATCAAGAAAAATTACGACGAACCATTCATACCGCATTGCGCATGCTAGATAACGTGATTGATATTAATTATTACTCCGTTCCACAAGCTAGAAATTCAAACTTAAAACATCGTCCGGTTGGCATGGGTATCATGGGATTTCAAGATATGTTATATCAATTTCGCATACCCTATGCTTCAGAAGCTGCTGTTGAGCTTGCAGATCACTCCATGGAATGGATCAGCTATTATGCAATTGAGGCTTCTACTTATCTTGCTGAAGAACGTGGTGCTTATTCTAGTTTTACTGGTTCCCTGTGGAGCAAGGGCATACTACCAATTGATTCCATCGCGCTGCTAGCGCAAAATCGTAGCGATACTTATTTGCAGCTGAATAAAACACAAACTCTTGATTGGGATAACTTACGTCAGCGCGTAAAAACCATTGGCATGCGTCATTCTAATGTATTAGCCATCGCACCTACTGCAACCATTTCTAATATTTGTGGTGTGTCACAATCCATTGAACCCACTTATCAAAATTTATTTGTGAAGTCGAATCTTTCTGGTGAATTCACTGTCATCAATCCTTATCTCGTCGCTGATCTTAAACAACTTGGCTTATGGGATGAAGTGATGGTAAATGATCTAAAATATTATAATGGTAGCGTTGCCAAAATTAATCGCATCCCAGAACACCTCAAGCAACTTTATACAACTGCGTTTGAAATTGATCCCACATGGTTAATAGAAGCCGGTGCACGGCGACAAAAATGGATAGATCAATCACAATCCTTAAATCTATACATGGCACAACCTTCCGGTAAAAAACTAGATCAACTTTATCGACATGCTTGGATAAGAGGTTTAAAAACCACTTATTATTTACGTAGTATGGGTGCAACGAATACTGAAAAAGCAACCGTTGATGATCGAGCCTTAAATGCTGTTCAAGTTGAATCGATAACGCTTAAAACTTGTTTGATCACTGACCCAACGTGTGAAGTGTGCCAATAGGAGAAAATTATGTCAGCAGCAACACAAACAATGGGAGGCATCACCGGTTTAGAAACATTGCAAATGGGTGCTGCTCGTGTACAAGTTGACGATAAAAAAATTATTAATTGTCGCGCCGATCTTAATCAATTAGTCCCTTTTAAATACCAATGGGCATGGAAAAAATATTTAGATGCTTGCGCGAATCATTGGATGCCAAATGAAATTAATATGGCAGCTGATGTTGCGCTATGGAAATCATTAGATGATTTAACAGAAGATGAACGCAATATCATCAAACGCAATCTTGGGTTTTTTGCTACAGCCGACTCATTAGTTGCCAACAATTTAGTATTAGCTGTCTACCGCCATATTACTAATCCAGAATGTCGTCAATACTTGTTGAGACAAGCTTTCGAAGAAGCTTTGCATACACATGCTTATCAACATATTATCGAAAGTTTAGGAATGGATGAAGCTGAAATATTTAATATGTATCGTGAAATTCCTGCCGTGGCGCGAAAAGCAGTTTGGTCACTTAAATACACACAAAGTTTAGGAGATCCGACTTTCAACACGGGTACACTTGAAAATGATCAACGCTTGTTGCGTGATTTAATTGCTTTTTATGTCATTTTTGAAGGCATTTTCTTTTACGTTGGTTTTACCCAAGTCTTATCCATGGGACGACGCAATAAAATGACTGGTACTGCTGAGCAATTACAATATATTTTGCGTGATGAATCTATGCATTTAAATTTTGGTATTGATTTAATCAATCAAATTAAAATTGAAAATCCACAATTGTGGACAGAAGCATTCAAACAAGAAGCAATTAAGATGATTCATGAAGGTGTGAAACTGGAATATACTTACGCAGTCGATACCATGCCACGTGGTATTTTGGGGCTAAATGCGGAAATGTTTAACGATTACTTACATTTTATTGCTAATCGACGTTGTGCTCAAATTGGTTTACCTCAACAATTTCCTGGTGCTGCAAACCCTTTTCCATGGATGAGCGAAATCATGGATCTCAAAAAAGAAAAGAACTTCTTTGAAACTCGTGTTATCGAATATCAAACAGGTGGAACATTAAGCTGGGAAGAATAGGATTAGTTTGCATGTCGAACAATCTTATACATACCCATTACGCTAATCAGCATCCAAACAATTTCGATCACCACCGCAGACATATTCCAATTGAAGTAAAGCGAAAATAATACGAGTCCCGCTCCCACAAAATTGAGTAATTGATATGAAAGTTGTTTAACTGTCATTTTATGTGTGTTAATCATGAAATAAGCGATGAGCATCAGAGTCACACCAATTAAACCGATAACATCAGATATTTTTGCAAGTATTTGAAATAACATAATTTTTTCCTATTTGTTTTCATTTTAAAAATTATAGCATCCAACGTATAGTCATTCAACAAAATGGCTACTGTTTGCAGATGATCTCAGTACACGACAAAATTTCCATTGACCCTTCGAGACGATCGATTTTGTTTTCCGTTCGTGCTGAGGGTCGCGCGCAGCGCGACGTCTCGAAGCACGATTGGAAACAAAATCGATCTCCTCAGGGCAAACGGAAATTTTGTCGTGTACTGAGGCGGATGATTATCTGTTGTGTTTAATTTCTATATTCGTATACTATACTCAACTTTATCATGCATGGAGCACTATTTATGTTTTCAAGGATGCCTGATGTCATTTATAATGTCGTCAAACTAGCACAATCATATACAAATCCCCATTCGTCACTATTATTTAATGTAACAGACCATAGCTTGTTAATAAGAGCAGAAAAAGATGATCTAGAGGCCATCGTTGAACTTGCTCGTCGACGTTTAACAAAATCTTCCATCACCATTGAAGATCTACCTTGGGCTTTACATGTTTACGTGCTTAACCAAGAAGATGCGTTAAACAATGTAATAAAAAATAAACTCATTAAAAATTATCCAGACATACTTGATCATGTGGTCGAAATAAAAAAAATCATCGGCGTAAGTTCATTTGAACATACTCACAAGACCATGGGATGCTACGCAAGATTATATGATATTTATCATGATTTTTATCAAATAGCGAATAAAAATAGTAAAACTGAGCTTGATTTGAGAAATCATTTGATTGGTTTTTTATTGATTCTGTTAAAACAAGGTAGTGATAGTTTTCAGTTTCCTGAAATCCATCATCCTTCTGCCTACGGATTATCTCAACCTCTCCATAAGGGTGAGTTATGGAATTATTATAAAGATGTTGCTAAGTATCAGTTTGGTTCTTATCACTCTTTTATTCAGTCCATCAATGAAAAATGTGCAGCATTTGCTAATGCAAGTTTTGGAAATAAAAAAATACACCGCGATGCAGCACTGATATTAACAAGCTTTATTATTGAAGATGCTCATCTTCCTGATACCTACGCACATACTTTAGCTACTGATAACACTTGCATGGAATACGAAAAATTGATCAGTCAATTTAATGAAATACTAAAAACGCAGAACTCTACTGTGAACCACGCGCCTTCCTGATAGTAGCTACATTGATCTTGCTAATACCCTTTGAACATCATTTTGAGTGTAAGGGGGTTTAGGTTTAGCAAATAGGCAATGATCAGATGAACTAGCCAACGAATGATTCATGTTCGCATGGCGTTGTATCTTTAAAAAAGCATCGTTCAAAAGTTTTATTTCATATTCCATCGAGTAAGAGGCGTACGGGAACACTAAGCTTGCATCATAAACATGTAATACAGCCACTCCGTTTGCTTGAACTTTAACGGCTGATTCAAAGTCGATTAAATATAATTTATTTTCTTTTTGATGGTAAACAAAATTTTCCAATTTAACATCTCCATGAACATAACCAATAGCATGGACTTGCCTCACCAATGCCATGGCTTGCTTCTTCCATGCGCGAATCACGCTAACCTGTTTCACGCTTTTTAATAGTTCTGATAAGGGTGTTCCTAAATTTTCCATTTTAACTTTAACAAAGTTATTTGATATAAATACATCGTACGTTTTTCCCTTGTTGATGCTTTCAAATAACTGTTTACTTTTAGCAAATTTTTCATGAATAGCAAATGGATCAATATCTTCAACGTGCAAATGATAGATAAAATGAAGCGTTGCAAGTACGAGATGTTTTCTTACAGAATCTTCTTTAATAATTTTACCTTCCGAAATTTCATTCTTAAAATCGGAAACTAATTTTTCCCATGCTACGGGCAAACAAACCGGGGTTGCCTTTTCTCTCACCATAAAAGAATCTATCCAATCATCTAAACTAATAGCAATAGAGATCGCCTTATCTTGCTCGCTTAACTGTGATAGTGCTCTCATCATCACATTCAACAACGCTTGCGGCATACCAAAGGTTGCTAAACGAGTTTGGATTTGTTCTGTAAGAAAAATGAGTGGGTATCTAACAATGTAGCCTTCTATTTTTTTAACTTTTGATTCTATAAAAATTGTTTTTTTAATAGAATCGTATTGAATAATAAAATCGTTCTTTTTATTAAATTCGATAAGCGCCTCAATAAATATTACTTGATTTTCATTTAAAGAATTTTTAAAAATTTTTAGAAGATTAGGCTTACCCATTTGAATAATGTAAGACATGGGTGTGTGATCAGGAAGGTCAAGCTCCGTTAATCCATTCTCGTACAAACGGCTAATCATGCATTCGATCGTTTGATAATCATCATGATTCTCATCATATAATTCTATCAACCTTCTTAAGATTAACCTAGGATCTGTTTTATATTGAGTAAGGTAAACATTTTTATACCACTGTAATAAATCATTCCATCCTTTTTCACGACGTTCGGCAAATTCCGGATCGTTTTTTTCAGCAATTTGATAAAACGCATGATACCGTGGTGGCTTAGATAAATAATCAGCATCATAAAGACTGGCAACTGCAACCGGATAATCGTGATCTGAAATTAAGTTTAAACAATGTGCCACCGGCCCAAGAATTTCATGAATACCGTGAAACCCTAAACCCACAATATAAGCTATAGCCGATTGCAGATAGATTTGTTTTTCTTGCAAATTAGATAAGGCATTGCTTGATATCATCAAATTCATCAATAATGATACCGTACCAGAATAACTGGAAATAAATGCAGCTTCATGAGTCACTATCGATCGGACAATTAAAGAATTGCTATAAAATTCACAGGTTGTCCAATCTATCCATTGCCAGTCTTGCCCGTCATTATCCTTCAAAACAGGTAAACCACCTCGCAATTGCGCATCTCGAATGATGCCGACATGGCTTGTTTTAGTTTGAGTAGGTCTAGTCCTTCCACGATGCGGCTCAATCTGATAAAGCGGTGTATCATACATTAAATCATCGCTAATCAACTTTCGAGTGTGATGACTATCGGATAATCGCATGTGGTAAATCAAATCGTCAATCGTGTGTGGTTGCTCCCCTGGTAACAGTGATATCCCATGCATAATTTTTTCTAAACAAGCATCGTTCTGTATAGTGACGTTTGCATTTAATTCGAATCCATCCGAAATAGGAACAAATTTTAATATCGTTTCACTAAAAATTGCATGACACGTCATGATTTTATAAAGCTCCACCTCGTTTAACTGCAAGCGTTTTATTACTAGATCGACTATAAAGTTAAGTTGTTCGTCTGATAACTTGTTTTTTTTATCCTGATGAAGATTGATCTTCTCCAGCTGATGATTTGGATGATCATCACAAATTTTTTGATTGATATCCGCCAACTTAAATGTTCCTGGATAAGTATAGTTTTTCTCAAAAATCATATTGAGAGCAAAGTTATGGAAGCAATCTTTAAACGATTTGTTATTTTTTATGTATTGATTTGTCCGGTAGTCTTTAAGTGTATGAAGAATCACATCAGAAATTTTTTTCGTGACTTCCTTCATTTTCTTGGTTGGATTCATAAATAAATGAACAGGTAAAAATGTCTCCTGTGCACCAAGCAGCGGGTGCATATTGCAGGATCGAATATCTAAAATATCTAATTTTGATTTTTTTGCTCTCTCCACATCTCGATGAAAAGCATCGGGCAATTGCTTCCTATCAGCAGCTGACAAAATAGCATCGATTTGCTTGAAAAGAACGTAAATACTTTCATGATCTTCGATAGCAATTTTGATTCGTGAGATTAATTCTTTTATTTTGTTATTCAATTTACTATTTTGAGTAGTATCCACGTATGTTAAATCGTTAAGCAATGTCAAGGTTGCTTCAGACACAGAATCAAAATAGAGATCCTCGCCAATAAAATACATTTCCTATCTCTCATTGAATGGAATAGCTGCACACACTACCTCCACTCCAGCATGTGCATCATGCGCATATTGACTTAAATAGCGACGCCAAGCAGCAGCACCACGTTGCCCTTGAAATAATCCCAAAATATGTCTCGTTATGGCAGCTAATCGCACGCGATTGTGCAGTTGATCACGAATATAGGGTAGGAGGCGATCAATCACTTCATGTCGTGTTAAACAAAGTTGATCAAAATATTTTTGTTGAATATCAGCCAATAAATAAGGATTCGAGTAGGCGGCTCGGCCAATCATCACACCATCGACATGAACAAGTTGTTCATCAATATCTGCTATCGTTTTGATACCCCCGTTTATCACAATAGTTAAATGCGGAAAATCTTTTTTGATTTGCCACACAAGAGGATAATGTAACGGTGGGATGTCACGATTTTCTTTTGGGCTTAATCCAGTTAACCAAGCTTTACGTGCATGTATAATAAATACGCGACAACCAGCGCTCGCAATTAATCGAATAAAATGAGATAAATGTTCGTAGGAATCTTGCGCATCTACTCCAATACGACATTTAACAGTAACTGGAATGCTGACTACAGCACACATCGCAGCAATACAATCTGCCACTACATGAGGCATCAGCATCAAACAAGCACCAAACCGGCCTGATTGTACTCGATCACTTGGACAACCCACATTGAGATTGATCTCATCGTAACCACATTCTTCTCCCATTTTGGCACATTGCGCTAGCTGATGAGGCTTGCTACCCCCCAATTGCAAAGCAATTGGCTTTTCTACCCGATTAAAATCTAATAAAGAAGAGGCATCCCCATGAATCAGCGCGTGCGTCGTAATCATCTCGGTATATAAAAGAATCCGTGATGAAATCAAACGTAAAAAATAACGATCATGCTTATCCGTACAATCCATCATGGGTGCAACAGAAATACGATGAATAGTCATGCTAAACCTTCCTCAAATCCATGAATAGGCATCATCGTGCTCCATTGCTTGCATCCTGGGCATTGCCAATGAAGCGATTTTCCAGAAAATCCACAGGAATGGCATTTGTACTCTGGTTTATTAGCAAGAATTTTTCTCATTAGGTTTTGCAAAATGTGCAAATCCTCTTTTACTCGTCCTTCCACATCAGCCGCATAAAGGTTGATAAAAAGATGAAGACCACGCAAAGAAGGATAACGACGCACATAATCGGCAACAAAATGCGCTGCAACTTGATCGCCTTTCCATTGACGAATACGATCAGTTAGAATAAGCACAACAGGAACATGTGGATGTTCTTCAATTAATGTCTTTAAATAAAGAAGTAATTCATCTTGTTGTTGCGTTTTCTCATAACATAATGCAAGTAAATCAATTGATTCTGAAAGATAATCTGGGTTTTGATCTTTAATTTTTTTCAAAAAGCGTATGGCAGATTTATAATCTTCTTCGCCTATACACACTTTCGCTTGTAATAAACTTGCTCGCACACAGGAAGGATCCGCAGCAAAAGCATGACTTAATTGTTCTCTCGCCAAATCAAAATCCTCTTTTAAGTAAGCAATATCTGCTAACTCACAATAATAATGTGCAATCACAGCTTGCATATTCTGTCTGGTAACTGTTTCATATTGATTGGCAACTTTAATAGCATTTTCCCAATCTTTTTCTTGTTGATAAATATCAATGAGCATTTGTAACGCTCGTGCCGAATGCGATTTGGCCTGAATCAACTCTAGAAAGACCCGTTCTGCTCGATCTAACATACCTGCACTTAAATAATCTTGTCCTAATTCAAAAAGCGACTGTTCACGATAAATTTTATCTAGTTGGGGTCGCGCAATAAGATTTTGATGAATACGAATGGCTCTATCCACTTCCCCACGTTTGCGAAAAAGTTTACCTACTGCTAAATGAGTTTCAACTGTATCACTATCTACTTCTAACATTTTAATAAAAATATCAACCGCTTTATCGGTTTCTTCATTCAATAAAAAATTAAGTCCGGTTAAATAGTCACGAGGAAGATTAATTTTTTTGGATATTATTTCTTTAGGACGCGCACGATACCCTAGCCACCAAGCTATGCCAAAGGCGATAAAAACGAGCAATATCCAAACCACTTTCATTACACTTTATCCTGTATCGGGATCGCGCGTAAATTTTCGATTTCTTTTTCGGCTAACGTAAGCCGTTGCTGTAAACGATAGTTATATAACTTGGATTTAATTAATAACCAAAACCCAACTATCATCCCAATAAAACAACCTAAAGAAAATACTAAAACCAACAATAATGAAAGCGGTAACGCGCTTTGACTAAAATAATAATTAATCGTCACTGATTCAGAATTCAATGTTGCAAATGTCATCCCAAATAGAACAATAATAAGTAAGAAAAAATAACTAATAATGCGCACAATAGTCTCCGTTTAATTATCACTCAATGACCTTCATTCCATCCATATACGTCTGCAAAGCGCGAGGAATATGAATGCGGCCTAATTCATCTTGATGATTCTCTAAAATAGCAATTAGTGCACGGCCAACAGCCACACCCGATCCGTTTAAGGTATGCACAAAATCAATATCACCTGATTCGCTACGCCATCTTGCTTTCATACGCCTTGCTTGAAAACTTTCAGTATTACTACAGGATGAAATTTCACGATACCGTTTCTGACCCGGTAACCATACTTCCAAATCATAAGTTTTTGCTGCTGCAAAACCAAGATCCGCTGTACATAAAGTAACAACTCGATAAGGCAATTCCAAACGTTGTAATATAACTTCCGCATGGTAAGTCAGTTCTTCTAATGCCTGATCAGATTGTTCTGGCGTCACCATTTGTAATAATTCAACTTTTTCAAATTGGTGTTGTCGTAACATCCCTCTTATATCTTTACCATAAGAACCTGCTTCGCTACGAAAACACGAGCTATAACAAACATATTTGATAGGTAATTGCTTACTATCGATAATGGAGTCTCTAATGGTATTTGTCACGGGTACTTCAGATGTTGAAATGAGGTATTTCTCATCTTCACTATTAATCGCAAATAAATCTTCTTTAAATTTAGGTAACTGGCCTGTACCAAATAAACAATCCCCATGCACAATATAAGGAACAGCAATTTCTTGATACCCATGTTCACGCGTATGAATATCCATCATGAATTGAATCAATGCTCGCTGTAATCTTGCTAATGGGCCTCGCAATACAACAAAACGAGCGCCCGAGAGCTTAGCAGCTGTTTCAAAGTCCATCCAATTATTTTTAGCACCTAATTCCACATGATCTTTTGCAACAAATGAAAAGGATGTGGGTTGCAAAGAAGTGCGCTCCACTCGGTTATCTTCTTCACTTTTGCCAACTGGAACCGATTCCTGTGGAAGATTCGGAATACAGGCTAAAAAATTATCGAGATCCGTTTGAATAGTAGCAAATTGAGTTTCTTTTAATTTCAACGTATCACTTAATTCTTTGAGTTGTTTTAAAACATCTTCCGTATGGTTTCCAGTCGCTTTTGCACGACCCACTTCTTTTGATTGGATGTTGCGTTGATTTTGTAACGCTTGGATAGTCATTTGTAATTGTTTGCGTTGTTCTTCAAGTGCATTAAATTTTTCAACATCAAGCACCAACCCGCGCTTCGTAAGCTGCGCTGCAACAGATGCAATGGATGTTCGTATTAATTTGGGATCTAGCATATTAACTCATTATTATTTGCGCAGCTGTTTTGCCCATTTCCGCAGGGGAGCGCACAATATGCACACCAGCTGCTTCCAACACTTTAAATTTTTCTGCTGCTGTACCTTTGCCATAAGCGATAATAGCTCCAGCATGACCCATGCGCTTACCAGCAGGAGCTGTTACACCAGCAATATAAGCAACCACTGGTTTGGTGACATATTGTTTAATAAATGCCGCAGCTTCTTCCTCTGCGCTACCACCAATTTCACCTACCATCACAATTATTTCCGTTTGTGCATCTTTTTCAAATAAACGAAGTACATCAATAAAATTCATACCCGGGATAGGATCGCCACCAATGCCCACACACGTGCTTTGCCCCAAACCTAGATCAGTTGTTTGTTTAACTGCTTCATAAGTGAGCGTACCTGAACGAGAAACAATGCCTACTTTACCTGGTTGATGGATATAACCTGGCATAATTCCTATCTTACATTCGCCAGGCGTAATGACACCAGGACAGTTGGGACCAATTAATCTAACATCGGGATGTTGAGCAAGACAGGCTTTCACGTCTAACATATCAAGAACAGGAATGCCTTCCGTGATACATACAATTAAACGAATACCTGCATCAACTGCTTCTAAAATAGAATCTTTACAAAATGGCGCTGGTACGTAAATAACAGAAGCATCGGCTTTAGTCATCTCATAAGCTTCTTTAACCGTATTAAAAACAGGTAATCCAAGATGCTTTTGGCCGCCTTTTTCTGGTGTCACCCCTCCCACCATTTTTGTACCATAAGCAATAGCTTGTTCCGAATGAAACGTACCTTGCTTACCAGTAAAGCCTTGACAAATCACCAAGGTTTTTTTGTTGACGAGAATACTCATTTCTTAGCAGCCTCCACCACTTTCTGTGCAGCATCTGTAAAGCTTGTCGCTGCAATAATACTTAAACCACTATCACGTAACAATTTGGCTCCTAATTCAGCATTATTTCCTTCTAAACGTACGACCACAGGCAACATCGTTCCTATTTCTTTCACTGCACCAATAATTCCATCAGCAATTAAATCACAGCGAACAATGCCACCAAAAATATTGATTAGAATCGCTTTTACTTTTTGATCGGATAAAATAATTTTAAATGCTTCTGCCACACGTTCTTTAGTTGCCCCACCGCCTACATCCAAAAAATTAGCTGGATGACCTCCATGAAGTTTAATCAAATCCATAGTCGCCATAGCTAACCCAGCACCATTTACCATGCAACCAATATCGCCATCTAATGCAATATAATTTAGCTCCCAATCACGCGCCCGATTTTCACGTTCATCTTCCTGTGAGGTATCACGCATAGCACGTAACTTAGGTTGGCGATAAAGCGCATTATCATCAATGTTGATCTTGGCATCTAAACAGAGCAAATGGCCTTGCTTTGTAATAACAAGCGGATTAATTTCTAACAAACTCAAATCATTTTCTTTAAATAATTTGCATAAACCAATGATCAATTGAACAAATTCTTTAATTTGTTCTGCTTGTAGGCGCAAAGCAAATGCCAATTGACGACCTTGATAAGGCAATAGACCAACAAGAGGATCAACGGTTACAGTTAAAATTTTTTCTGGCGTTTTTTCAGCTACTTTTTCAATTTCAACACCACCTTCTGTGGATGCCATAAAAACGATCCGCTGCTTGGATCGATCAATAACCGCACCCAGATAGAGTTCTTGAGCAATATCGCAAGGTTCTTCTACTAAAACTTTATGAACAGGCTGCCCTTCGGCTGTTGTTTGATAAGTCACTAAACGGCTGCCAAGTAGCGCTCTAACCACTTGGGCTAATTCATCTTTTGTTGTAACTAGTTTCACACCCCCTGCTTTACCACGACCTCCAGCATGAACCTGCGCTTTGACCACCCATCGTAAAGTTGCCAATTTATCAGCAATCACAATGGCTTCTTCTGCATTTGCGACAATCTCTCCTTTAGAAACAGGTAATTCATACTCTGCCAACAATTGTTTAGCTTGATATTCATGAAGATTCATAAGTATTTATACCTCGAGAATTAAACGTGCTGGATCTTCAAGTAATTCTTTAATATTAACTAGAAAAGTAACGGATTCTTTACCATCAACCAATCGATGGTCATAAGAAAGAGCGACATACATCATCGGTCGAACAACTACTTGCCCATTTTCAGCGATGGGCCGTTCTTGAATTTTATGCATGCCCAAAATGGCGCATTGTGGTGCATTCAATAATGGTGTTGCCATTAAAGAACCAAATACACCGCCATTGGTAATGGTAAACGTACCACCTTGCATTTCTTCCAAAGTAAGCTTACCTAGACGAGCTTTCTCAGCATACTCCGCAATTTTAATTTCAATTTCTGCGGTTGTCATGGCATCAACATCGCGCAATACCGGAACAACCAATCCACGCTCCGTTGAAACTGCTACACCAATATCATAATAACCATGATAAATAATATCATTGCCATCTATCGAAGCATTCACAATAGGTGAGCGCTTTAAAGCTTCTACACATGCTCGTACGAAAAAAGACA
The DNA here is from genome assembly GCA_001801495.1 of Gammaproteobacteria bacterium RIFCSPHIGHO2_12_FULL_37_34. Taxonomy (GTDB): domain Bacteria; phylum Pseudomonadota; class Gammaproteobacteria; order DSM-16500; family DSM-16500; genus Aquicella. The sequence goes on along the minus strand of MGXW01000057.1, from coordinate 17,899 downwards.
TTAACCCAAGACGTACGTTATAAGTTTTCTCAAATTTTTCGCGATAACGATGACGTATATCCATCACTTGCGCCATATTGATTTCATTGAAGGTCGTCAACATCGCTGTGTTTTGTGATACTTCCAGCAAGCGTTCTGCAATACGCGCACGGATTCGAGTCATAGGCACGCGTTTTTCTGGGCGCGCATCTCGATTCATATCAATAGTTGAGGTTGCCGCAACAACATTTTCTTTAGTAATACGCCCTTTTTTGCCCGTACCTGTTACCTGTGAAAGATCAACTTCATGTTCAGCTGCCGCCCGACGTACTGAGGGACTCATCGGTAAGGGAGCAGTGATTGGTGACTGTTTTGTTTTTTCAACAGTGGGTTTGGGTGTAGGCAAGCTGGTGCGCGCATCTACAGCTTCAATGACTGCAATCACCTCCTCAGCATGCACACTACTCCCAGTATTTTTAATGATTTCCTTTAATACCCCATCTGCTGGCGCTGGAACTTCAAGCATTACTTTATCTGTTTCCAAATCCACAATATTTTCATCGCGTTTAACAGAATCGCCTGCTTTTTTATACCAGGTTGCAATGGTTGCTTCTGAAACGGATTCAGGCAGCAAAGGAACTTTTACTTCTATTGACATCAATGATTTCCTTTTTACAATTTTATTACTTCAACGCCCTCATCACTAACTCATGCTGCTCTTTCTCATGTACAGCATGATAACCGACTGCAGAAGATGCCAAAGCCAATCGGCCTACATATTGCAATATCTGCCCTTTCATCAACAATTGAGAAAGATAGGTGTCGATAAAAACAAAAGCACCTTGATTTTGCGGCTCTTCTTGACACCAAATAATCTCTTTAACATAACTGTACGTTTCAAAAATATGTTTACAATCAGCCACAGGGAAAGGATAGAGCTGCTCTATGCGAATAATTGCAACATGATCTAATTTCAGCTCACGTCTACTCTGTAACAAATCATAATATATCTTACCGCAACAAAAAATAACGCGCGAAATCTTTTTGTTATCTAACGAATCAATTTCAGGAATAACCAACTGATAGTCTCCCTGTGCTAACTCTTCTAAACGGGAAGTCACTAGTGGGTGGCGCAACAAGCTTTTAGGTGTCATGACAATAAGAGGCTTACGATAGGGACGCAACATTTGCCGGCGTAATAAATGGAAAATCTGCGCGGGTGTAGAAGGCACACAGACTTGGATATTTTCTTGCGCACACAATTGCAAATAACGTTCTAGACGAGCGGAGGAGTGTTCTGGTCCTTGACCTTCATATCCATGGGGTAATAACATCACCAAACCACATAATCTTCCCCATTTTTGTTCGCCTGAACTAATAAATTGATCAATCACCACTTGTGCACCATTAGCAAAATCGCCAAATTGTGCTTCCCAAAGCACTAAAAAATTAGGCTCAGCAGTCGCATAACCATATTCAAATGCCAACACTGCTTCTTCCGATAATAATGAATCCACCACATTAATTTGTGCTTGTGTAGGTGAAATATGACTTAATGGAATATAAATATCATCATTTTTCTGGTTATATAAAATAGCATGCCGATGAGCAAATGTTCCTCGTCCAGTATCCTGACCACACAGGCGAATAGGATAACCTTCATCCAATAAAGTTGCATAAGCCAGATTTTCTGCATAACCCCAGGTCATTGGTAGGTCACCTGCTGTCATTTTCTGTTGTGCAGAGAGCATTTTCTTAACTTGTGGTTGCACCACAAAACCATCTGGTAATTGATCAAGTTGAATAGCGATTTGTTTTAAGCGATCAAGTGGCACACTTGTTTTCACAGTTGTTGCCCACGACTTGCTAATAAATGGCTCCCAATTAACAATAAATTCATAAGTCGATTTATTAACCACCTTTACTATTTGCTTACCATCATCTAAAGCTTGCCGATAAACATCAGCAAGATTCTTTTCTGCTTGATCTTGAATCACGCCATCTGCTGCTAGTTTTTTTGCATAGAGAAGATAAGTTGCGGGTAATGATTTGATGATTTTATACATCGCCGGTTGTGTAGCTGATGGTTCATCTGCTTCGTTGTGCCCATGACGCCGATAACAAACTAAATCGATGACGACATCCCGTTTGAAAGCCAAACGATAATCAATAGCAAATAATGCTGCAAAATAAACGGCTTCCGGGTCGTTCGCATTCACATGCAAAATAGGCGCTTCAACCATTTTTGCTACATCAGTACAATAAATAGTGGAACGAGCATCTTTAGGATTGCTAATCGTAAAACCAATTTGATTGTTGATAACGATATGAATCGACCCTCCTACAGTAAACCAACGCGTTTGCGACAACTGAAATGTTTCCATCACAACACCTTGGCCTGCAAATGCCGCATCACCATGAATTTGAATGGGAACAGCTTGTTGTTGATTGGTATCACGACGACGCCTCTGTCTTGCTCTTACCGAGCCTTGCACAACAGGCGATACAATTTCAAGATGAGAAGGATTAAAAGCTAAAGCAATATGGAGAGGACCGTATTGCGTTTCTACATTCGATGAATAACCTAAATGATATTTCACATCACCAGAATGTGTTTCTGATATACCCTTCCCTTCAAAAGCAGCGAATATTTCTTTCGGTTCTTTGCCAACCACATTAACTAGCACATTTAAGCGACCTCGATGTGCCATACCAATAATCAATTCTTTCACATGATGTTCAGCACTACGTTGCACAATGGTATCAAGCAAAGGAATCAGGCTATCACCACCTTCCAAAGAAAAACGTTTTTGTCCCACATATTTAAAACCCAAATATTTTTCTAATCCATCAGCGCTAACTAATTTATCTAAAATAGTTAACTTTTCTTCATGACTAGGTTTGAAATTCAACCATACCCGTTCAATACGATCGCGTATCCACTCTACTTCTTCTGCGCGATTGATATGCATATATTCAAAACCAATCGTACCGCAATAACATTGGCGTAAAGTTTGATAAATATCGCGTAGCGATGCAGTTTCTTTGTTTAAGCAAGTGAAAGATCCAACATGAAACAATTGGGTAAGATCTCGATCAGAAAAACCATAATAAGCAAGTTCTAAAATAGGATGATACATGCCTTTATATAACCCTAAAGGGTCAATCGTTGCTTGTAAATGTCCAAGTCGTCGATAAGCAGAAATGAATTCGATGAGGCGCTCTTGTTGTTCTTGAAAAGATCCTGCACTTATCTTTGTGGCATGCTTACGTGATTGCCTCGCTAATTGTAAAAATTGTTCGTAAATAACCTCATGCGACACATCAGGTAAAGGTCGCACAACAGATTGCACCAATTGATCAAAATAGGATCGCCATTCGGCTGAAATCGTCTGCGGATTGTTTAAATAAGCTTCATAGAGGTTTTCTAAATAACTCTCGCCTCCGGCCACAAGAAAAGAATCTTGTCGTAGTTCTTGCATTGATTTTGATTTGAGCATCATTCAACGATTACTCTTTTCTGATAAATAAAAAAAGTCTTATTATTATAATAGCTTAAAGAGATAAATTAAACTGATTCTTTTAGAATCATGTCTTTCATACTGTTAATGGCTTCTAATGGATTTAAGTCTTTTGGGCACACATCAACACAGTTCATAATACCACGACAACGATAAAGACTATAAGGATCCGTAAGATCTGCTAAACGTTCTTCTGTAGCTGTATCACGGCTATCTACAATAAAGCGATAGGCTTGTAATAAAGCTGCTGGCCCCATGTATTTATCTGGATTCCACCAATAAGAAGGACAGGATGTGCTGCAACATGCGCATAAAATACATTCATATAAACCATCTAATTTTTTACGATCTTCTGGTGATTGTAGGCGTTCGGTGGCAGGCTTAGGATCATGATTTTGTAAATATGGTTTGGCTTTTTCATATTGTTGATAAAACTGACTCATATCAACCACCAAATCACGAACAACTGGTAAGCCTGGCAATGGTCTAATGACAACTGGTTCTTTTAAAGAAGATAAATGCGCCGTACAAGCCAATCGATTTTTACCATTAATATTCATACCGTCTGATCCACACACCCCTTCCCGACAAGAACGTCGTAAGCTTAAGCTTTCATCAAATTTATTTTTAATTGTTAACAAGGCATCTAACACCATGACGCATTGATGTTCTTTAACATCAATGTCAAATGTTTGCATATATGGGCTCTTATCTTTTTCAGGGTTGTATCGATAGATGGAAAAACGCATTTGTAAAATTCCTCATAACAATTTTATTGGATGGATCTAATGTACATCTTCTCTTGCTCGTAAAGTAATTGGTTCACTTTCTTGTGGTTTCATATTGATGGAGCGAAATACTATTTTACCATCTTCAAAATACAAAGAATGCTTCAACCAATTTTTATCATCGCGTTTGGGATAATCGTAACGCGCATGAGCACCACGACTTTCTTCGCGCATGTTGGCGCAATGTGCCGTAGCAAGAGCAATCGCCATTAAATTATCGAGCTCCAACGCTTCAATACGTGCAGTATTAAAACAGTCGCTTTTATCTTGGATAGCAGCATAATTTAATCGATCTCTCAATTCTTCTAATTTAACAAACCCTGTTTTCATATGCTCTTCTGTACGAAACACACCAAAATCATCTTGCATAATTTTCTGCAATGCGCAACGGATCTCATCTACGCGCTCACCCTTCTCATTACCATTCCAACGATATAAGCGTGATAAAGCTTGTTCAATGTCTGCAGAATGTGGTTCACTCCAAGTTAATCCTTGTTCGATAGACTGTTTAACATGTTTACCAGCCGCCCGTCCAAACACCACGAGATCAAGCAACGAATTGGCACCCAAACGATTAGCGCCATGCACCGATACACAAGCACATTCACCCGCTGCATATAATCCTTGTATGATTTGATCTTCTCCCTTCACATTTTTAGTAATAGCTTGCGCATGATAATTCGTTGGAATACCGCCCATCATATAATGGCAGGTAGGCACAACAGGAATAGGTTCCTTGACAGGATCGGTTCCAGCGAATGTAATCGCTAATTCACGTATGCCTGGTAAACGTGTCTTAATTAATTCTTCGCCTAAATGGTCGGCTTTTAATAGAACATAATCGCCCATCGGGCCACAGCCACGCCCTTCGCGAATTTCAATAGCTGAACAACGCGACACAATATCACGGCAAGAAAGATCTTTAAGATGAGGAGCATAGCGCTCCATGTAACGCTCCCCATTTTTATTAATAAGATAGCCGCCTTCACCTCGTACACTTTCACTAATCAATGAACCTGAACCATAAATACCAGTGGGATGAAATTGCCAAAACTCCATGTCTTGCAGTGGATAACCAGCTCGTAGCGCCATGCCCATTCCATCCCCTGTGTTGATGTGGGCATTCGTAGTAGATTGATAAATACGCCCAGCACCCCCTGTTGCTAAAATAGTTGCTTTAGCATGAATAAAAACTACCTCGCCCGTTTCGATACAAATGGCTGTTGCCCCTGCTACGCCTGTTTGGTTTTTTACTAAATCAATAGCAAACCATTCGTTAAAAAACTGTGCTTTCGCTTGGAGATTTTTTTGATAAAGCGTATGTAACATGGCATGCCCCGTTCGATCAGCCGCGCAACAAGTACGATGAGCCTGCTCTTTTCCATATTCACGTGTCGCTCCACCAAATGCTCGTTGATAGATTTTACCGTTTTCAATACGAGAAAAAGGTAATCCCATATGTTCTAATTCATAAATAGATTGAGGAGCATTCTTACACATATATTCAATAGCATCTTGGTCGCCCAAGAAATCAGAGCCTACTACCGTATCAAACATGTGCCAACGCCAATCATCCGGCTCCGCATTCCCTAAAGCAGCATTAATGCCTCCTTGAGCAGATACTGTATGAGATCGTGTTGGAAATACTTTTGAAATAATAGCAACATGAAGCCCTACCTGAGATAATTCTATAGCAGCACGTAAACCAGCCCCTCCTCCCCCAACAATTACTGCGTCAAATAAGTGTGTGGCTACTTTCATGCATTAAACACTCCATAAAATCAACATGCCCCAGAGAAAGCACGTGACTAACATTAAAAAAACAAATAAATTTAATAAACAACGAATCACATATGGTTTGACATAATCAGTAAAAATAGTCCACATCCCTACCCAAGCATGAAACAATAAGCTCGCAATAAATAATAAAGTGGCTATTTTCATCCAATCACGAGAAAATAAATAATGCCACTCTGCGTAAGACAAATTAGGTTTCATTACAAAATAAAACATCATCGCAATAATATAAATCGCTATTAAAATAGCTGAAACGCGCTGAATCACCCACTCACGTAACCCTTGATGATGCTCGCCTAATACAGATTTCACCATAACCAAATACCTATCAAGAAAAGAAGAAAAATGGAGACGATAAATGTCCAGATAGCAAGCTGCCTCCCCATAGCCAAAGAGGTTCCTATGTGGATATCCATTAACAAATGGCGAATACCAGCAACCAAGTGGTAACAAACAGGAATAAATACTATCCAAATAATTAATTTAATATAAAAAAGGCTACTAAAGCCTTGCAACATATCAAACCCATCATCAGTCAAAGAAAGCGCGAATCCCCACAAAACAAAAGGGATAAGAAAAAACAACACGATTCCTGATAGACGATGTAAAATAGAAACAATAGCGGGAATAGGGAAATGAATAGTAAAGAGATTTAAATTTTTGGGTCTTGTGTTATGCACGTTACTCTATCCTCTTATATAGGATAGTTGATTATATCGTGAGACTTTGATAAATCAAATAGTTAAGCGTATTCTGTCTCTGTACACGACAAAAAATTTTATATGCAAACCGTTCGTGGTGAGGAGCCCACGAAGTGGGCGTCTCGAACCACAAAGACCATAAAATGCCCTTCGAGATGCGCTTCGCGCTCCTCAGGGCGAACGGCCAAAATTTTTGTCGTGTACAGAGGTATTCTGTGATGAACAAAGAGGTATTTTCATGGTAATCAAAAAAGCAAGATTAACGATAGACGATAAAACGTTAGAATTAGATATTCTCTCGGGCAGCCTAGGACCTGGGGTGATTGACATTAATTCCCTCTTCAAAAGCGGTTATTTTACCTACGATTTAGGATTTAATTCTACCGCTGCTTGCGAATCTAAAATTACCTTCATTGATGGTGATAAAGGCGTTTTACTCTACCGTGGGTATCCTATTGAACAACTTGCTAGCCAATCAAATTTTCTTGAAGTCTGTTATCTGCTTTTGAATGGTGAGCTACCCACCCCAAAACAATACCAAGATTTTTGCAAAGAGATTGCTCATCATACGATGGTACATGAACAAATCAGCAACTTTTATAATGGATTTCGACGAGATGCGCACCCAATGGCTATTATGGTGGGGGTGGTTGGCGCATTATCTGCTTTTTATCATGATACCTTAGACATTAATAACCCAGAACATCGTGCCATTTCTGCATTACGTTTAATTGGTAAAATGCCAACTATTGCAGCCATGTGTTACAAATATTCAATTGGCCAACCCTTTATGCCACCACAAAACCATCTCTCTTATGCTGACAATTTTCTGCATATGATGTATGCCACCCCTTGCGAAAAATTTGCAATAAATCCTGTATTAGTGCGCGCGATCGATAGAATTTTTATTTTACACGCAGATCATGAGCAAAATGCATCAACTTCTACTGTGCGGTTAGCAGGTTCAACAGGCGCGAATCCATTTGCATGTATCTCAGCTGGTATCGGTGCACTATGGGGTCCCGCTCACGGTGGTGCTAATGAAGCCGTGCTTAATATGTTACAAGAAATTGGTGATATTAAGCATATCAATAAATATATTGCTCGTGCTAAAGATCCAAATGATACATTCCGTTTAATGGGCTTTGGACATCGTGTCTATAAAAACTACGATCCTCGCGCTAAAGTGATGCGCGAAACTTGCCATGAAGTATTGGATGCCATTGGTTTGCATGATGCTCCTATTTTTAAGTTGGCTATGGAATTAGAACGAATTGCTTTGCAAGATGATTACTTCATTGAGAAAAAATTGTATCCAAATGTTGATTTCTACTCTGGTATTACGTTAAGCGCCATTGGTATTCCAACCAATATGTTTACCGTGATTTTTGCATTAGCACGAACCGTTGGTTGGGTTGCGCAATGGAATGAAATGATTAGCAATCCTTATCGCTTAGGTCGCCCGCGACAACTTTATACAGGCTATAAAGAACGAGATTATAAAGATATTCAGAAAAGAAATGATTAAGTTGTTTGGTATGGTCAAAGTCGAGCCTACACCATTTCTTTTAATTGATATAACCAATCTAATGCTTGTTTAGAAGTGAGTTCGTCTAAATGAATAGCTCGTAATTGAGAAATAACAGGATGAGGTTCATGAACCACTGAAAGCAAATCAACTTGGTTTGTAGAAGAAATAGAAGTGGTTTGCCGTTCTAGTTCACGTAATTTTTGCTTGGCTTCTGTAATCACCATGCGCGGGACGCCAGCAAGTTGCGCCACTTGAATACCATAGCTTCGATTAGCAGGCCCAGGTAAAACAGTATGTAAAAAAATAATTTTTTCATCTTGTTCGGTTGCATCTAAATGCACATTTTTAACAGTTTTTACTTCATCAGATAAAGCGGTTAACTCAAAATAATGCGTCGCGAATAAAGTATGCGCTTGCACCTGTTTTGCAAGATAGCGCGCGCACGCCCATGCAAGCGATAACCCATCAAAGGTACTCGTACCACGCCCGATTTCATCCATCAATACTAAACTATGCGAAGTAGCATGATGTAAGATATGCGCAGTTTCAGTCATCTCCACCATAAACGTTGAACGTCCACCGGTTAAATCATCGGCTGCACCAATACGCGTAAAAATACGATCGATTGGTCCAATAACAGCTGATGTCGCCGGCACAAAGCTGCCGATATAAGCCAATATAACAATGAGTGCCGCCTGCCGCATATACGTTGATTTACCCCCCATATTGGGGCCAGTAATCATAAACATGCGTTGCTCAGCATGAAATTCTATATCATTCGGCACGAATACCACTGTAGAAATAGATTCAATAACAGGATGTCTGCCGCCTATAATGTGGATACCAGATTCTGCTGTAAGCTTGGGACAACACCAACGTAAAGTCTCTGCACGCTCAGCAAAATTAACTAACACATCTAATTCGGCAATAGCATGCGCACATGCTTGCAAAGCAGATACCATCGGAAGTAACTGATCAAGTAATTCTTCATATAACATTTTTTCGCGCGCTAATGCGCGATCGCGTGCACTTAATGCTTGATCTTCAAATGTTTTTAATTCAGGTGTAATAAATCGTTCAGCATTTTTTAACGTTTGCCGACGAATATAATCGGCAGGAGCACGGCTTGCTTGCAACCGACTCATCTCTATATAATAACCATGTACACGATTGTAACCCACTTTTAATGTTAAACATCCGGTGCGTTTTTTTTCACGCTCTTCTAATTCAAGTAAATAATCACCTGCATGTTCACTCCTGGCAAGTAATGCATCGAGTTCTGCATCATAGCCACGAGCAATTACACCACCATCACGAATAGTCAATGGTGGATTTTCAATAATGGCTCGTGATAGCAAATCAAATACATAGGGATAGCCATGAAATAAATTTTTTAATTGTTGTAATCGCGGTACCATACATTCTATTAATGGTTGTTGCAACAACGGTAACAATATTAATGATGATCGCAATGCTAGCAAATCACGCGGGCGCGCGGTTTTAAGAGCAATGCGTGTTAAAATACGTTCGATATCTGCTATATCTTTTAAAATTTTTTGTAAAGCGGCATACGTATGATGAACCAACAATTGCTGAACACTTGCTTGACGCTCTGACAAGATAGCTTGATCACGCAAAGGACGATTCAACCAACGTTTTAATAGCCGACTACCCATGGATGTGCGAGTCTCATCCAACACAGCTACTAAAGTATGTTCATCGCCACCAGTCAAATTGTTAACTAATTCTAAATTACGGCGTGATATAGCATCTAGAATAACACTCTCTGAACGTTGCTCAACATAAATGGCATGAATATGTGGTAGTGTAGCGCGCGATGTTGCTTTGACATATTGCAATAAACAGCCTGCTGCGCATAAAGCAACAGATAACTCTTGACAACCAAAACCGCTTAGATCGTGCGTCTGCATTTGTTCTGTTAACAAACGTACAGCAGTTTCATAATCAAATTCCCAAGGCGCACGCCGAGTGATATGCAATGCTTCATTTAAAATAGCATGATTCCAATCTTCAGAAATCAATAATTCTGCTGGTTGCAGACGTGCAAGCTCACCCTGTAGCGCCTCATCTCCTTCTATTTCTTGTAAATGAAAACGACCGCAACTGATATCCAAACTGGCTAAACCATAACGATGATGTTGAACATACAACGCTAATAATACATTATCTTGATTATCTTCTAAAAACGCCGCATCACTCACTGTACCAGGCGTTAAAATACGCACAACTTGACGTTCAACAGGCCCTATACTTTCTTTGGGATCACCAATTTGTTCACAAATTGCAACAGAATGTCCTTGTTTAATAAGTTTGGCAATATACGATTCTGCAGAATGAAAAGGCACACCTGCCATCGGAATTGGTTGGCCAGCAGAGTGCCCTCGCGCAGTTAAAGTAATACTTAAAAGTCGGGCGGCATGTTGTGCATCATCATAAAAAAGTTCGTAGAAATCCCCCATGCGATAAAAAAGCAACATGTGCGGGTAGTCCGCTTTGATGCGCAAATATTGCTGCATCATCGGTGTGTGTTTTAGTATATTGATTGTTGAAGACATAGTGCAGATACTAAGGTAAAAATCATGACAACACTAGAGCAACTCGCCACACAAATTGGCAATGAATTAAAAAAACGCAACCTCAAACTAGTCGCTGCAGAATCCTGCACTGGGGGTGGATTAAGTTATTGGATCACGTATATTGCTGGCAGCTCCGATTGGTTCGAGCGAGGTTTTGTAACCTATAGCAATGCAGCAAAAATAGAATTGCTTGGTGTTAATCCCACCACATTAGAAAGATTTGGCGCAGTGAGTGAACAAACTGCGCGTGAAATGGCAGAAGGCGCATTACAACACAGCCGCGCTGATATCAGTATAGCCATTACCGGAATTGCTGGGCCAAGTGGCGGCTCACATGAAAAACCAGTCGGCACAATTTGGCTAGCATGGGCAACACATAATCAAACACAAACATTAACTGAAATTTTTTCTGGCGATCGAGCATCCATTCGCGAAAAAACGATACAATGCGCGCTCTCTGAACTTGTGAAGTGGTTGCAGATACAATAAAATAACTGCTTGCCCTCACATGATTTCATTTTCAACGAGACCTACTCAACCTGAAGGATTATTTATGGAAGACAATAAACAAAAAGCGCTAACAGCCGCCCTATCACAAATTGAACGCCAATGTGGAAAAGGCGCTATTTGGCGTTTAGGCGATCATGCTACTGCCATCCCAGACTTTGATGTCATTTCAACTGGATCCCTTTCTCTAGATATTGCGCTAGGTATAGGTGGCTTACCAAAAGGGCGTGTTGTAGAAATTTACGGCCCCGAATCATCTGGTAAAACCACATTAACCCTGCAAGTCATTGCGGAATGTCAAAAATTAAAAGGCACTGCAGCCTTTATTGATGCCGAACATGCTTTAGATCCTACTTATGCAAAACGTCTCGGTGTAGATGTCGATAATTTACTCATTTCCCAACCTGATACGGGTGAGCAAGCTTTAGAAATTACCGATATGCTCGTACGTTCAAGCGCCATTGATATCATCATTATCGATTCGGTTGCAGCGCTCACGCCTAAAGCTGAAATTGAAGGCGAAATGGGTGACCAACACATGGGTTTGCAAGCTCGATTAATGTCACAAGCTTTGCGTAAACTCACTGCCAACATTAAGCGTTCTAATACGCTTGTCATCTTTATTAACCAAATTCGTATGAAAATTGGCATTATGTTTGGTAATCCAGAAACCACTACCGGTGGTAATGCTCTTAAATTTTATGCATCTGTACGTTTAGATATTCGCCGTATTGGTAATGTTAAAGAAGGCGAAGAAATTATTGGTAGTGAAACTCGAGTGAAAGTGGTTAAAAATAAAGTGGCTCCGCCTTTCAAACAAGCTGAATTTGATATCTTATATAGCGAAGGGATTTCACGAGAAAGTGAAATTATTACGCTTGGTGTACAACAAGGGCTCGTTGAAAAATCGGGCGCCTGGTTTAGTTATAATGGACAACGCATTGGTCAAGGAAAAGAAAATGCGCGCAAATTCTTAAAAGAACATCCTGAAATCGCCAAAGAAATTGAAACAAAAATACGTGAATTGATGATTACATTACGCGCTAAAGTGGTACAAAACAAAAGCGAAGGTGAATTAGAGGAAGGTGTAGCATAAATTGAATGCGCTCTCACACCATTCAATTCGCGCAGTTGCATTACGCTTCTTGGCTAATCGTGACTATTCGCAACATGAGATGGCAAAAAAACTAAAATCGAAAGGCTATTCGTATGATGAGATAGCATTATTACTTGCGGAATTGACTCAGAATAAACTCCTAGATGATCGCCGCTTTGCTGAAAACTATATCTATAAACGCCGCACAAAAGGCTACGGTCCTCATCGTATTCGTATCGAATTACAAATGCACGGCTTAAGCGATGAGTTGATTGCAGAAACTCTAAAAATCACCGATAATGCCTGGTTTATTGATATTAAGAGAGTTTGGCAAAAGCATTTCAAAGGGAAACAAGCGAGCGATTTTAAAAATCGCGCCAAACAAATGCGTTTTTTACACTATCGAGGTTTTACTGCAGAACAGGTTGAAAGTGTGTTTCATGACTAATCACTTAACAAGCAACCAAATTCGTAGCCAATTTTTAGAATATTTCCACGAACAAGGTCACACTATTGTTCAAAGTAGTTCATTGGTGCCAAACAATGATCCTACTCTCTTATTTACGAATGCTGGTATGGTGCAATTCAAAGATGTTTTTCTCGGTCAAGATAAACGCCCTTACACGCGTGCTACTACCGCTCAACGCTGTGTACGTGCAGGCGGTAAACACAACGATCTTGAACGTGTTGGCTACACTGCGCGTCATCACACTTTTTTTGAAATGTTAGGCAACTTTAGCTTTGGAGATTATTTTAAACAAGATGCTATTTGTTTTGCATGGGAATTCCTTGTAAAACGATTACATCTTCCACCAGAAAAATTATGGATAACCGTATTTAAAGACGACCAAGAAGCAGCAGACATTTGGCTTAAGAAAGTAAAAATTGATCCAACTCGTTTTAGCTATTGTGGAGAAGATGATAACTTCTGGGCCATGGGGCCTACTGGTCCCTGTGGACCTTGCACAGAAATTTTTTATGATCACGGTCCTCACATTGCAGGTGGACCGCCTGGAATGAGCGAAGCAGATAGCGATCGATACATTGAAATTTGGAATCTTGTTTTTATGCAATATAATCGTGCTGCCGATGGCTCATTCACACCCCTTCCTAAACCATCTGTCGATACCGGCATGGGATTAGAACGAATCGCTGCTGTGATGCAAGGCGTTCACAATAATTACGACACTGATCTTTTTCAACCCCTGATTCATGCTGCAGCCAAACTTGCTCATACTAAAAATTTAAAAAACTTTTCATTGCGAGTGATTGCGGACCATATTCGCTCTTGTAGTTTTTTAATTACAGATGGTGTGATGCCATCTAATGAAGGCCGCGGTTATGTATTACGTCGCATTATTCGCCGTGCATTACGTCACGGCAATCAATTAGGATTGACACAAGCATTTTTTTATAAATTGGTACAGCCTCTAGTTGCATTAATGGGTGAGGCTTATCCAACATTACTTCAAACTCAAACACATGTTGAAAAAACATTGTTGCAAGAAGAAGAGCAATTCAGTACAACGCTTGCTCAAGGAATAAAATTATTCGAACAAATTGTGCGTGAATTAAAAGGAGATATTATTCCTGGAGAAACGGTATTTAAATTATATGATACCTATGGTTTTCCTGCGGATTTAACTGCTGATATGGCTCGTGAACGTCAATTGATGATTGATTACGAAGGTTTTGAAGTAGCCATGTCACAACAACGCGAACGTTCACGTCAAGCGACTCCATTTGCAACAGAATACAATGTCGCTCAAGAAGCCGAAACACCTACTGATTTTATTGGTCACAAAAATTTATTAATTAATACCCCTCTCGATACTGGCCATATTCTTGCTTTGTATCGAGAAGGAAAATTTATAGAAACATTACACGCTTTAGAAAAAGGTTCTATCGTTTTAGATCGCACACCTTTCTATGCTGAATCAGGCGGGCAAGTGGGTGATCAAGGCCTTTTGCGAATCAATCATACTGTTTTTTTTAAAGTGTTAGACACCATCAAACAAGGGCACACTTATCTTCATCTGGGTAAGTTAGAAAAAGGAACGCTGAAAATTGGCGATGAAGTGATTGCGGAAGTCGATGCCAAACGTCGTGCAGCAACCGTATTAAATCATACAGCCACTCATCTGCTACATCTTGTTTTACGCCAACTATTAGGTGAAAAAGCTGTGCAAAAAGGATCGCTCGTCGAACCTGAGCGTTTACGTTTTGATTATGCGCATTCTACTCCGCTCACTGATGAAGAACTACGCATCATTGAACAACGCGTGAACGATGAAATTCGCGCTAATCACGCAGGAACCGTGCATATCACTACGCCGGAAGACGCGGTCGCAAGTGGTGCCATCGCTTTATTTGGGGAAAAATATGGAAATAAAGTGCGAGTCGTCCGTTTTGGTTCATCAGTTGAATTATGCGGTGGCACCCACGCTGATTATAGTGGTGACATAGGTCTATTTAAAATTACATCAGAAACAGGCATTGCTGCAGGTATACGCCGTATTGAAGCCCTCACAGGTGATGCAGCACTACGTTTTATTGAAAAACGTGAGGTCGAATTTAAACAAAGACTTGGGCAGGCGGATGAACGCATACATACACTTGAAAAAGAAATTGACCATCTAAAAGATAAAATTGCACAACTATTTAGCAAGGAACTCCTCATTCAAGCAAAAAATATTGGCGATATCAAAATTCTTGCTGCGAAAATTGAAAATGTAGATGGCAAAGCCTTACGCAGTGCTGTGGATCATCTCAAACAGCAATTAGGTAAAGCAGTTATTGTGCTTGCAACCGTAAAGGACGGTAAAATTGGTATTGTTGGGGGAGTTGCCACTGATTTGACTCACCAAATTAATGCTAAGGAATTAGTAGCTATGGTCGCGACACAAGTAGGTGGTCGAGGGGGTGGACGTGCTGATCTTGCTGAGGCTGGTGGCAATCAACCAGAAGCATTGGAAAAAGCGTTGCAGTCTGTTTACACTTGGGTACGTGAGAAAGTAACTGCGAAAAATTAATATGGCTCTAATTGTACAAAAATATGGCGGTAGCTCTGTCGGCACCCTCGATCGTATCCATCATGTTGCGAGCAAAATTGCTGAGCATAAACGCAATAAGCATGATATTGTAGTCGTTGTTTCAGCCATGTATGGTGAAACCGATCGCTTGATCCATCTTGCGCATGCACTCACACCACATCCTGATCCTCGCGAATTTGATGTGCTTATTTCAACTGGCGAGCAAGTTTCAATGGCATTGCTCTGCATGGCTCTGCATGCTATTTACTGCCCTGCTCGTTCATTCACCAGTTCTCAAATTGGCATCCAAACGGATGATGTTTATAACAAAGCCAGGATATTGAATGTAAAAACAGATAGGATTAAATCTGAGCTACAAAAAGGTCATGTCATTGTTATTGCTGGCTTCCAAGGCATCACTCAACACGGAGACATCACTACGTTAGGTCGTGGTGGTTCTGATACCACAGCAGTTGCTATTGCTGCTGCATTACGTGCAGATGAATGTCAAATTTATACGGATGTGGATGGCGTCTATACCACTGACCCACATCTCGTCCCTGAGGCTCAATTGCTACCTATTATTAGCTTTGAAGAAATGTTAGAAATGGCGAGCCTTGGAGCAAAAGTTCTGCAAATGCGATCAGTTGAGCTCGCTAGCAAGCACAATATGCCTATTCGGGTACTTTCTACATTTTCATCTGGCCCAGGTACCTTAGTTACTTTTGAGGATAAAATTATGCATAAGCGTTTAGTATCAGGTATTGCATTTAGCCAAGAAGAAGCCATTATTTCACTAGCTGGCATTCCTAAACAAATCGGGTTAGAAGGTCTTATTCTTGATAAAATTAGCCAAGCTTATATTGAAATTGACATGATTGCGCAAAATACTACTGCTCAAGATACAGTTGATTTTACTTTTACTGTACAACGTCGTGAACATAGTAAGGCATTAAAAATTATCGAAGATGTTGCAAAGAAAATGGGAGCAACTTCGGTAAAAACCAATGCCAAAGTTGCTAAGTTATCGCTGGTTGGCATTGGTATGCGTTCGCATACAGGGGTGGCAAGCGTCATGTTTAAAGCCTTAGGCGAGGCTGGTATACCCATACAAATGATCACTACCTCAGAGATCAAAATATCAGTCGTCATTGATGAGGCACAGTTAGAGCGTGGTGTTCGAGTAGTTCATCAAGCCTTTAACCTCGACCAACGCCCAGTATTAGCAGAAAACTATATTGAATAATGTTCATAACTATGCAAATCCTATTTGCAGAATAACGATTTATTGTTTACTATTGCACACCTTAAGACTATGAATAGAGGTAACGCTAGAAGGTTATCCCCACCTCTTAGAAAACTATCCATAGATTTAATAACCGTGTGCCTCAAGGAAAAATGGGGAAAAGTGGCTTTATATATGGACAAGGTAGTTTTTTTAAGGAGATGGAAAAATGCTCATATTAACAAGACGTGTGGGTGAGACAATTATTATCGGTGACGATATCATCGTGACTGTACTCGGTATTAAAGGTAACCAAGTACGAATTGGCATTAATGCGCCTAAAGATGTCACTGTGCATCGTGAAGAAATTTATCAACGTATTCAGCAAGAGAAAAACGCAACCAAACCACAAGAAGAAGCCCAAGCTTCTCCCGCTCCTGCTGCTGTACCTGTTGTTACACCGACTGTTACAACAAGAAAAAAACGCGAAAGCAAAGTTGATAAAACTGAAAATAAAGAGTGATACGCAGGAGAGGTGGCCGAGAGGCTGAAGGCGCTCCCCTGCTAAGGGAGTATGGGGCCAAAAGCTCCATCGAGGGTTCGAATCCCTCCCTCTCCGTTGTAGCTCAAGTTGTAAAAACAATGATGCGCCCGTAGCTCAGTTGGATAGAGTATCTGGCTACGAACCAGGGGGTCGGGAGTTCGAATCTCTCCGGGCGCGATAAGAAAACAAGAGTAATGGCAAGCCATTACTCTTGTTTTCTTATCAACTCGAAGAAATAAGAACTCCCGAAGTTTTTGCGCAGCAAAAACCGGGAGTTCGACAAAAATGCAGGATTGCATTTTTGGACAGCCGCAGGCTGCCCGAAGGGCGAGCGCACAGGGATGTGCGCGAGTCAATCTCTCTCTCCGGGCGCGGTAAGGAAAAAAATAATGATAGTAAAGGATTCTACCACTTTCTCTCCCCCCACAGGTTCAAGTACATCATCAAATTCGCTGCTTACTAAACCAAATGGGGCCACTTTTTTTGTTCCATCATTAAAAGAGCTAATCAGCACGCGCCTAATCAATCAGCTTGGTAGCATTGAGGCTATCGAAAAATTCCTAGAAAATTCTGCTATTGAT
>MGXW01000056.1 GCA_001801495.1 Gammaproteobacteria bacterium RIFCSPHIGHO2_12_FULL_37_34 | reverse complement strand
AAGATGCGCTCATTATTTATGATGATCTCACCAAACATGCTTGGGCTTATCGACAAATTTCGCTTTTATTACGTCGTCCACCTGGGCGCGAAGCTTATCCTGGGGATATTTTTTATTTACATTCTCGTTTGCTCGAGCGCGCTTCCCGAGTAAATACTGTTTATGTTGAAAAATTCACGAAAGGCGCAATTAAAAATAAAACGGGCTCACTCACTGCGTTACCCATTATTGAAACACAGGCAGGTGACGTATCGGCGTTCGTTTCAACCAATGTTATCTCCATTACCGATGGACAAATTTTCTTAGAAACAGATTTATTTAATTCAGGTATTCGCCCTGCTATCAATGCTGGATTATCCGTATCCCGTGTCGGTGGTGCTGCACAAACTAAAATTATTAAAAAATTTGCAGGTGGCGTGCGACTAGCCTTAGCGCAATATCGTGAATTGGCTGCATTTTCACAATTTTTATCCGACTTAGATGAAACAACACGCAAACAATTAGAACGCGGGCAGCGCATTACCGAGGTGATGAAACAAAAACAATATGTTCCTTTGTCCGTTGCTGAAATGGCTACTATTTTATTTGCCGCTGATCAAGGATATTTGGATGATATACCTCTTAATCGTATCGCCCTCTTTGAACATGAATTGATAAATTATCTTCACGCAAATTATCGGGATTTTATCGATCGCATTAATCAATCTGGTGAATATAACGATGAAGTCGTACAAACATTACGAACCATCCTTGAATCGTTTAAATCGAATCAATCGTGGGAATAAGGGGAGGTTAGTATGGCCATTGCTAAAGAGATTCGCCTAAAAATCCATAGTATTAAAAATACACAAAAAATTACTAAAGCAATGGAAATGGTAGCAGCCAGCAAAATGCGCAAAACCCAAGAGCGCATGCATAAAGCCATCCCTTACGCCAAAAAAATTCATGATGTGATTAGTCATGTCGCAATCGCTAACTCTGAATATCATCATCCTTACATGGAAACACGTGAGGTGAAACGTACTGGATACATTATTATTACGACTGATCGCGGCTTATGTGGCGGATTAAATAGTAATCTTTTAAAAACCATCCTGAAAACGATCAAACAAGATATTGATAAAAACATCGGGGTTGATCTTTGCTTAATTGGTAACAAAGCAATGTCTTTTTTTAGGCGTATCGGTGGAAATGTAGTTGCACATAAACGTGACTTGGGTGATTCTCCAAGTCTTGGCGATTTAATTGGTATTGTAAAAGTCATGCTGGATGCTTATCTGCAAAAATCCATTGATGCCCTTTATCTTTGTTCAAATGAATTTATGAGTACAATGCGCCAAGAACCGCGCATACAACAAGTATTACCCTTAATGCCATCTCTAAGTACCCAATTGCAACACCATTGGGATTATATATATGAACCAGATAGCGCGCCTGAACTATTAGGTAAATTATTGAGACGTTATATCGAGTCGCAAGTTTATCGAGCTGTCATTGAAAATATCGCTTGTGAACAAGCTGCGCGCATGCTTGCCATGCGAAACGCAACGGATAATGCAGCTGAATTAATTGCAAGTTTGCAATTGGCTTATAATAAAGCACGTCAAGCCGCCATTACTCGTGAATTATCAGAAATTGTAGCTGGTGCATCTGTTATTTAATGTCCGTATTGAAATTTTGTATGAGGTAACAACATGAGTGCAAATAGGGGTCAAGTAAATAATCAAGGTAAAATTGTTGAAATCATCGGTGCTGTCGTTGATGTTGAATTTGCACATCATGATGTACCACAAATTTACGATGCATTAAAAGTGGATGAGAAAAACCTGATCCTTGAAGTTCAACAACAAATCGGTGATGGCGTCGTTCGCACCATTGCGATGGGAACAACTGACGGCGTACGTCGAGGCCTTGCTGTCACCAATACTGGCAAACCAATTACTATTCCTGTTGGTAAACCCACTCTCGGACGCATCATGAATGTGCTCGGTGAACCCATTGATGAACAAGGTCCTATTCAAACTGATCAACATCTCCCTATCCATCGGCCTGCACCTACGTTTGCAGAACAAGCGCCTTCGCAAGAATTATTAGAAACGGGCATTAAAGTAATCGATCTTATTTGTCCTTTTGCTAAAGGTGGAAAAGTAGGTTTATTTGGTGGTGCTGGTGTGGGCAAAACCGTCAACATGTTAGAACTTATTCGAAATATTGCTATTGAACACAGCGGTTATTCAGTGTTCACAGGTGTGGGCGAGCGTACTCGTGAAGGAAACGATTTTTATTTGGAAATGAAAGAATCACATGTGCTCGATAAAGTAGCACTTGTCTATGGCCAAATGAATGAACCACCAGGCAACCGATTACGTGTAGGCTTAACTGGGTTAACCATTGCTGAAAGTTTTCGTGATGAAGGTAAAGATGTATTGTTATTTATTGATAATATTTTCCGCTACACGTTATCGGGAGTGGAAGTATCTGCATTACTAGGACGTATTCCTTCTGCTGTCGGTTATCAACCAACCTTGGCTGAGGAAATGGGAACATTGCAAGAGCGTATCACCTCTACCAAAACAGGTTCCATCACATCGGTGCAAGCTGTTTATGTTCCTGCAGATGACTTAACCGATCCTTCTCCTGCCACTACTTTTGCTCACTTAGATGCAACAGTAGTACTCTCACGTCAGATTGCTGAGTTAGGTATTTATCCCGCAATTGATCCGCTTGATTCCACCAGCCGTCAATTAGACCCTTTAGTGGTCGGTCAAGAACATTATGACATTGCGCTTGCTGTGCAAAAAACATTGCAACGCTATAAAGAACTCAAAGATATTATTGCCATCTTAGGGATGGATGAGCTTTCTGAAGAAGATAAACAAATTGTTGGTCGAGCTCGTCGTATTCAACGCTTTTTGTCTCAACCTTTCTTTGTAGCAGAAATATTCACTGGAACACCAGGTCGTTATGTCTCTACCAAAGAAACGATTCGCGGTTTTAAAGGCATTCTAAGTGGTGAATACGATCATTTACCTGAACAAGCTTTTTATATGGTGGGTACGATTGATGAAGCAGTAGAAAAGGCTAAAACATTATGACTGCGACTAGTAAGCTTAGATTAGATATAGTCAGCGCTGAAAAGCAAATTTTTTCTGGTGATGTTGAAATGGTGTTTGTCACAGGAGAATTAGGGGAACTTGGAATTGCACCCGGCCATTCACAATTATTAACTACTTTAAAACCGGGATTGGTACGCACTATCTTATCCAATAAAGAAGAAGAAGTATTTTATATTTCCGGAGGAATGCTAGAAGTTCAACCTTATATTGTTTCTGTATTGGCAGATGAGGCCGTTCGCGCTGATGATTTGGATGAGGCCGCTGCACTAACAGCAAAAGAACATGCTGAAAAAGCAATGGCAGGTAAAGTGTCTGCTATTGATCTTGCTAAGGCAACAGCGGAATTGGCAGAAATCACTGCCCAAATTCGCGCTATTCAGCGTCTAAAAAAACGAGCAAAAGGCGAACGAAGCTAAATAATAATCAGGAGTTCTCTCATGGTAAAGGCTGCCGAGAAACATATGGATCGTCCAAAGCGTCATGCTCATCCACACGTTCATTATACGGTGTGTGACAGTTTAATGCGTTATGCAGAATTTCTTGGTTTTGGTGAAATTCATACCAAAATTGATACCGCAACCGGTTTGAAAGCAATTATTGCTATTCATAATTTAAAACGTGGTCCTGCAATAGGGGGCTGTCGCTTATATCCTTACACAACTATAGATAAAGCTTTTGAAGATGCTATGCGTCTTGCTCACATGATGAGTTTAAAAGCAGCGATTAATAATTTACCTAATGGTGGCGCAAAAGCCGTGCTGATTAAACCCAAACTGATTAAAGACCGCGAAGCTTATTTTGAAAAATTCGGTGAATTTGTGAATGATTTAGGTGGGCGATATATTACTGCAATGGATAGCGGCACAAACATGACTGACATGGATATTATTTTGCGCCGCACACCTTATGTAACGTGCACATCTACATTAGGTATGGATAGTGACCCTTCTCCATTTACTGCGCTTGGCGTGCGCCGAGCTATTGAAGCTGCTGTAAAATTCAAATTAAACCGTGATTCACTTGATAATATCCACGTCACTATTCAAGGCGCAGGACATGTCGGTTATTTTTTAACAAAAGAATTAATAGAAAAAGGCGCTCGAGTGACAATCGCCGATATTAACCTAAAAGCTGTGCAACGTTGTGTGGATGAATTTGGAGTGGCCGTGTGCCATCCCAATCAAATTTTTGATATAAAAGCAGATGTGTTTGCACCTTGTGCTTTAGGTGCAGTATTAAATCTAGAAACCATTAAGCGATTGAAGGTATCGATTGTTGCAGGTTCTGCGAATAATCAATTAGCACATCATCATTATGATACATTGTTGCACGAACAAAGCATCTTATACGCCCCTGATTTTCTGATTAATGCAGGTGGTTTAATTCAAGTTGCCGTTCTTTATAATCATCGGGATATTAAAAAATCGATAGAGCAAATCAATAACATTTACCATACGTTATACGATATTTTCGAACGATCTGCTTTTGAAAACATTCCGCCCAATGAGATTGCCGAAAAAATAGCGCGTGATCGATTACAGTAAACGCATATTTTTTCATATTGGAAAACTTTATAAATAGTTTATAATGTACTCATCTCGACAATGGAATTCTCTATAAAAACATTCAGGGGGAATTGTTGGAGCATATCGTTATTGGTATATGTACCTTCAATAGAAAATCTTGCTTAAAAGCATTACTACTCAGCATAGCAGAACTTAATATCCCTGAAAATATCATCATCTCCATACTTATTGTTAACAATAACATGCCAAATGCAGAGGAGCTTTCTAATTTAATAGCAACTATACCCATGCCATTCTCTGTAAAATTGGTTCATGAACCAACTATTGGGCTCGCTTCAGCTAGGAATCGCGCATTAAGTGAAGCGTTCATTTTAGGTGCCAATGCACTCGCTTTCACTGACGATGATTGTATTGTGCCAGAACATTGGTTGATCAGCCTCTACCGAGCTTATATTAAATATGGGCGTCACATGGTAACTGGCCCGCGCCATTATTTATTTCCATTTCCGCCACGCAAACTATCCGCCTTATTGATGCAAGAAAGCAAAATGTTGTTAGCCCTCGATATAGAAAACGGTTCATTCGTTACTTTAGCTGCCACTAATAACGTGCTATTTAACTTAGCACCTGTTCAACAATACAACCTTTGGTTTGATTTGAGTTTTAATCAATGCGGTGGCGAAGATACAATGTTTTTTATTTCCTTATGCGAAAAAACCAAAACACCGGGCGTATTTATCAAAGATGCCTATGTTTATGAAACATTACATGAAAATAGAATAAATATAAGATGGGTTTTAACACGTTATCTCGCTCAAGGTTTCCTGTTAGCACAGCTTATTCAGAAAGTACCTCAAGCAACACATCTACAAAATATCACCCTCAAAAAAGCGCCTATTAAATTTGGCCTAAGAATTTTAAAATGGTGGCTAAGAGCAATCGCAACGCTAGGAGGGCTTGGCATAGATATAGTAGGGTTTATGCTAATGTATGGCGCTTTTTTTTGGGCGAGATTTTTTAATAAGAAATGCGATATTTATTCTAAAAAAAATTACATATCATAACTCTGGAGCAATGCAAAATGGCAACCGGAAATTCGCCAATCATCAGTATCATTATGGCAACTTATAACCGATCAAATATTATTAGCTATGCTATTCAAAGTGTATGCAATCAAACAATTACGGATTGGGAATTGATTATAGTAGGTGATGGTTGTACCGATGACACAGAAGAAGTCATCCGTGCGTTTCAA
>MGXW01000055.1 GCA_001801495.1 Gammaproteobacteria bacterium RIFCSPHIGHO2_12_FULL_37_34 | reverse complement strand
CAATATCACATTTCCATAAATGCTAGCAATCGTCATACTAATGGCTAAACATAATCCTATGCCAATAGAAATCACCATCAGCACGATGGTTATCCATGCACCATTTAATAATCGAGGCAAATAAGAAATCATGCTCATTAATGCACGTACCGATTAGCTCTCAAAGTGAAAAAATCAATTATTTTTTGTGAAATACTGGTAATGACCAAGTAAATCAATGCAGCAAAGAGATAAAAAGTAAATGGTTGATAAGTAGCAGTTGCCGCAATTTTTGCCTGAGTCATGAGATCTGTTAAGCCAATCAATGTAACAATTGCTGTATCTTTAATCAACCCTAACCACAAATTCCCTAGGCCGGGAATAGCATGCCGCCAAGCTTGCGGAATCTGAATGCGAGTAAAAACTTGCCACCGCGTAAATCCCATCGCTAAACCAGCATCCAGTTGACCATGATCCACCGCTGAAAAAGCACCATGAAAAACTTGCGATGCATATGCACCAAAAATCAATCCTAAAGCAATGACGCCAGCTAAAAAAGGACTGATATCTACATAGCTACCAAAAATACGACTCAATAAAGCAGCCACCCCAAAATACATAAAAAAAAGCACTAATAATTCTGGTAAACCCCGAATAAAAAAAATAATACTCATTATTGGATAACGAATAAAAGGAATTGGTATAGATTCAAATAGTGCGCCTAACAAGCCAATAATTGTACCCAACACAGCTGAACAAATAGCTAATTCAATCGTAACAAGCGTGCCATCTAGCATTTGCACTAAGAAACCATTTAACATGGATCAATGTTTTCCTCTAAAAATATTTTTTCACAAGTGTATGGTAAGTACCATCCGCTTTTATTTCTGCTAATGCTTTATTTAATGCATTCAATAATTCAATATCATCTTTGCGAACAGCAATGCCATAACCCACACCAAAATAGAGGGGATCAATAATTGGTTTACCTATTATTCCATAATGTTTATCATGGTTGTCTTTTTTGAGCCAAGTCTGAGCAATAGGTAAATCGGTTATAATAAAATTAACACGGCCTGAAATAAGATCTAAAAAAGCTTCTTGGATACTAGCATACGTTTTGATTGAGACTTGGTTACCATATTTTTCATTGATATATTTCTCCATCGTAGTGCCTTGTTGCACACCAATTTTTTTTCCTACAATATTGGACGCTTGACCAATTGCTGCCACTAAACAAGCACTTGGTTCATAATAAGGTGTGGTAAAGCTTACTTTTTGGAGACGTTCTTGGGTAATTGAAATAGCAGAAATAATAGCATCAAATTTTCCTAAATTCAGGCTAGTAATCAAACTATTAAACGTTTGATGAGTGAATGTACAGGTGGCTTTAATACGCGCGCATAATGCATAAGCAAGATCAATATCAAAACCTTTGATTTGTCCAGACGCATCAATATATTCGAAAGGAGGATAAGTTGCCTCCACAGCAAACCGGATAGTTTTAATGGGGCCCGCCCATAAGATGGTACTATTTAATAATGCTATTAAGAATAAAATGAATAACCGCTTCATATATTTCTCGTTTAAAAAAATGTTCGAACCACAAAAATTAGTGTTCCATCGCTTCAAGAAATCGTCGGAAACGTTCTGTTTTAGGATGTGTAAACATAGACAATGTATCGCCTTGCTCTATAATTTTACCATCGTCTAGAAAAATGGCTTGATTCGCTACACGTTTAGCAAAACCTAATTCATGACTCGCTACTAACATGGTCATCCCCTCTGTTGCTAGCTGCTGCATAACGCTTAACACTTCTCCTACCATTTCAGGATCTAAAGCAGAAGTTGGTTCATCAAATAACATCATTTCTGGTTTCATCATGAGTGCTCTTGCAATAGCTGCCCGTTGCTGTTGCCCACCTGATAATTGGCTGGGATAACGATTCGTTTTTTTTTCTAATCCAACCTTTTTTAATAAAATTTCGGCTTCTGCAATCGTAACTTGTTTATCTTGTTTTAATACATGAATAGGGGCTTCTATTAAATTTTCTAACACGCTCATGTGTGCCCATAAATTAAAGTGCTGAAACACCATGCCGACCTCTCGGCGTAACTGAGCTATTTCTTGGTTAGATAAGTAGGTCTTATGATCCGGGTGGAAACGCATGATTTGTTTATCGATCTGAATCATGCCATCATCCGGGATAGTTAATAAATTAATACAACGTAGCAAGGTACTTTTTCCAGAACCGCTACTTCCCATCATCGCAATCACATCACCTTTTTTAGCTGTGAAGGAAACACCTTTTAGCACAGCATGATCATGATAGGATTTATGTAGATTATCTACAATTAATTTATGCATTTTCAATATTTAGATAAGCAAACTAGTCATATAAACATGGTTGGTATCAAGCTGTCAATGACTTGCGTCAAGAGATATTAAACCGATGGAATCTCAACTAAACGTTGATCAAGATAGGCTTTTTGTAAATGAATGCTTGCTCGATTTTTAACGGCTACATGCAAAATAATCATGCTAAAGATAGCAATGACCACAAAATCCCAACCAAAAGGGATCATATTTTTTCCACCAAAAGCGCCTAAATACGATATTAAAACAAGTCCCGTCAAATAAGGTATGATCCATAATCCTGATTTTAATCCTAAAGAAGAGATAGATAAACGACCATGTAAGCAAGCAATAATAAAAAAACCCACACCAATAAGCATAGCAATCGCTAATTTAGAAATAGTATCCCAGCCTGTCCAGTAACTGAGTAAATTACAAAAATAAAAAGCAACTAGACAAAAAATAGTTGCCATCGGCAAACGAAAATGGCGTTTTTCATCAGGTAATTCCATACGCATGCATAATAAAGCAATAGGTCCCATCGCATAAGAAATAACCATCCCTGACACCAAAAAACTAACCATGGCTTGCCAACCAGGTAAAGGCAAAAAAAGAAACATGCCCAATGCAACATTAACCATAATCGCTGCAACTGGGAAATGTTGTTTATTTAAATAAGATAGCCAGCGTGGCACGTAACCAATCTCACTCATCGCATATAAAATACGTGCAGTAGATGTCACATAAATAAGCCCTGCTCCTGATGGCGAAACAACTGCATCCACGTAAAGCAATTTAACTAACCAAAACAAACCTAATCCTGCCGCTAATCCAGCAAAAGGCCCTACATCGCCAGTAAAACCAAGATGAGCCCAACCGCGACTTAACATATCAGGATGCAGTGCACCAATAAATGCGACTTGCAATCCAAGATATAATATTAAACAACCCACTACCGATCCAACAATAGCAAGTGGAATAGCTAATGTTAAATGTTTAGTTTCACCAGCTAATTCCACCCCATGTTTAAACCCTGTAAAAGCAAAAGCCACACCACCTGATGCAACTGCTGTTAAAATGGCTTGCCAACCTGATAAGGAAGTAGCTGTAGGAATAAAATCAGAAAAATTGCTGGTGTGAAAACTTGTATTAACAATGGTATGAATAGCAATATAAATTACGATGACTTTAAACAAAAAGAGAGCAACATTAAACCGCACTAATCCTTTATAACTCGCAATATTAATCACACAAAAAGTGAGCATGAGAAAAGTAGCCCACAGCATGCCTGTTGCAGTTAATATTGGAACACCTTGTTTTAAATAAGTAAGCGATGTGAAATAAGTGGAAGCGTATTGTAAAATAGCTTGAACCTCAATAGGTGCCATAGTTAAGGCCGATAACCACGCTATCCAGCTTACGGCAAAACTAGTTAGTGTTCCATGACTAAGTTGAGGAATTTGCGCTGTACCACCTGCTAAAGGAAAAAGCACAGAGACTTCAGCAAATGTTAAAGCAATCATAGCAGTTGCTACGCCGCCAATTAACCAAGCAATAATCGCCGCGGAACCCGCAATTTTAGCTGCATAAAGTGGCGCAAATAACCAAGCAGATCCTATCATGCCATTAATACTAAGCATTAAGAGACTAATAGGTGTAAAACGACGATTGAGTGTCATCATCATTCCGAGTACAATACTACCGCATGTGGGGCATTTTGCCATGAAACGCACAACATCGCTATTTTTTTCTAAGGCAACTTTTTTCATTTATTCTTAACTTTAGCGAGCTTTCGGTATATGTCTCAGTCCATTTTATCTACAATTAAAAACGAAACCAAAGGCAATCTTTCACTTAGTATTCCGCTCATTGCCTCCCAATTAATTTATGCCAGCAGTGGTTTTGTAGGAACCGCATTAGTTGCGAGATTAGGAGAAGATGCTTTAGCTGCTAGTGTGTTGGTATCAACGATTTGGATGACTTTATCCGTATTATTTTTTGGAATTTTGAATGCAATAAGTGTATTGGTTTCACATCAATTTGGCGCTAAAAACCAACAAGCTATTAGTGAAATCATGGGACAATCTTATTTACTTGGTATTTTCTTAACGATTATCATGATACTTATTTTGCAAACCATGCCCTGGTTTTTACATTGGACAACACAACCTAAACATGTTCTTACACTTGCTTATCAATATATGTATGCGCTTCTTTGGACCGTTCCTGGTCTGATTGCACTTATTATTACGGAGCAATTTCTTGCTGGAATTAATCGTGGGAAAATGGTCTTACGCATTAGTATTTTAGTTGTGCCAGTAGAAATCACTTGGATTTATTTACTTATTTTTGGCAAATTAGGTTTGCCAGCCTGTGGTGTCGCTGGTATTGGTTATGGGTTTGCAACAACCTATACTCTTACTACCATTCTCTTGCTGACTTATTTATTAAAATCCAAAGAATATCGTCATTTTAAAATTTTTAATGGCATCAATCGCATTAAATTTCATTATCTAAAAGAATTAATCAGCATTGGATTACCTATGGGGCTCATGCATGTCATTGAAGTAAGTACATTTGCTGTTGCCACATTTTGGATTGCTCAATTTGGCACAACGATGCTCGCAGCCCATCAAATTATACTGCAATACCTTGGTCTTATCATCACTATGACATTTGGTATGTCGCAAGCTGTTACCGTACGCGTTGGTCATGCAATAGGACGACAAGATTTATCTGCCATCAGTTACGCTACGTTCGTCGGAATGTTTTTAAATTCTATTTTTATTGTGAGCATTGCCATTGCATTTTTTGTTGTACCTAAATTTTTCTTAAGTATCGATATCAATGTTTCTAACCCAAGCAATGCAGCATTGGTTCGTGATGCTTCCTTGCTTCTTGCTATTGGGGGAATCTTACTCATTTTCGATAATGTTCGCATCATTGGATTTGGCGCATTGCGAGGACTAAAAGATACACGTTTTCCCATGTATGCAGCATTCGTTGGATTTTGGCTCATTGGTTTAGGTTGTGCTTATCTATTTAGTTTTATTTTATCATTTCAAGGAAAAGGTATTTGGTTTGGATTAACTGTTGGCATTGCATCGAGTGCAATCATTGTGCTAGCACGCTTAGGCTATATGTTAGCAAGTAGCAAAGCTAAACTCAAATAAAGCGGAATTGCGCCAGCTCTTACAGTCAATAAATAAATTTGTGACACAACCAGAAATTGCGGTTTTAAGAGACATGAATAGAAAAACAGACGACATGACATTTCCATGGTGGTTAGTGGTATATGAAATAGCCGTTTATCTTTCAATGGATGCCTACATGCCTGCGCTACCCAAAATTGCATATGCTTTTGGGGTGGATTCACACACAGCGCAGCTTACTGCGATTGTATGGATGGTTGGAGGCTTATTAGTTCAACTAGTATTTGGTCCTCTCTCAGATCGCTATGGTCGCCGTCCTATTTTATTATTTGGCGGAGGATTGTATGTTGTCTCAACAATTGTTTGCGCCCTCTCGAGTGATATTCATACAATGTTAATCGCGCGTTTTTTTCAAGGCATGGCAATGCCGTCTATGTTCATTGCAGGTTATGCAGCAATTAATGAATTATTCGAATCAGAAAAAGCAGTAAAAATACTTGCACGTATGAATAGTATAACCATACTGGCTCCTGCGTTTGGTCCCTTGCTAGGCAGCGCGTTCATATTATTTTTTGACTGGCGATGGATTTTTGGGATTCTTAGTATTTGGGGTTTTATTGCAGTTGTTATGTTATTTTTTAAAATGCCAGAAACTACTCATATTGATAAAAGACCGACACATCTAAATTTTGCTGATATTTTTTTTCAGTATAGTTCGTTGGCTACAAATATAAAATTTATTCTTTTTTCGCTAATCACTTTCTTGCCAATTATTGGTTTAATCTCATGGATGTTAGCAGGGCCATTTATAATCGTTGAAGAGTTTCATTACAGCACTTTAGTTTTTGGAATCATTCAAACATTTATTTTCTCAAGTTTTATTTTAGGTACTAAAATAGTAGATAAATATGCTAATAAGAATCGAAATAATTTGTTAGTGAACATTGGTTTATGTGTTTCATTATTAGGTGCAATTCTTGCGACTATCACAGCATTGTATTTTACAAATTCCTTATTTATTGTGGTTTCCTTTATTATGTTTGTTACGTTCGGAAGCGGGCTATCTATGCCAATACTAAGCCGTCTTGCTCTTGAAACGAGCGATGCACCGATGGGAATTAGGGTAACACTATTTTCAATTGCTCGGATAAGCTCAGGCGTCGTTGGGTCTATTTGTGTAACAATTTTTTATAACGGTACATT
>MGXW01000054.1 GCA_001801495.1 Gammaproteobacteria bacterium RIFCSPHIGHO2_12_FULL_37_34 | reverse complement strand
GAATAGGTTTTTCAAATTAAAACGCGATAATGTTTCTACCGCCACTCAATTGATGTTGGGCGAAATTAAAAACAAACTGCAATCACCCTAAATTTGTCGCCTTATCGACCAAGCTCAGGGGCGGCCGAGTGTTTTATAAACCTGATGCAAGCGCTCGACTTGAGGGATAAGGTTAGCTATGTCACCTGTATTCATTATTACATCATCAGCACCCGCTAAACGTTGTTGACGATTCATTTGTGATTTTAATATTTTTTCTACCAAGGAGGGATCTATTTTATCTCGCGTGACAACACGTTCTATTTGTTGTGCTTTATTTGCATCAACCACAAGAATTCTATCGATGAAATCGTAAGGTTTTACTTCAAATAAAAGTGGGATGACAACAATGCAATAAGGTTCAGTGATTTTTTTTATTTTTTCTATTATTTTTTCGCGTATTAATGGATGCAGCATCTGTTCTAACCAGGCACGTTCTGTTGCATTTTCAAAAATAATAGCACGTAATTTGGTGCGATTGAGTGTGCCATCTTTTAAGATGAGGTTTTCCTTAAAATGGCTAACAATAGATAAAAATGCTGGTTGTTTGGGATCAGTAAGATCACGAGCGATTAGATCAGCATCTATAATAGGTACACCATGTTGAGCGAACAATTTAGCGACAGTTGATTTACCTGATCCTATTCCACCGGTTAGTCCAATGACTCGACTCATGAGCATTATCCGCTATTTTGCATCATGTATTTAATATAATAATTCATCATCTCGTTTCCCCATAACATAGCAATCCATCCAGCAATAGCTAAATAGGGGCCAAAAGGCAAGGGAACACTTTTAAATTGTCGTTTGATGAGCATATTAGCGAAGGCAAAAATGACGCCACTAATTGAAGAAAGTAAGATAATTAATGGGAGCATTTGCCAACCAAAATAAGCACCAAGTGCAGCAAGAAATTTGTAATCACCTTGTCCCATGCCTGTTTTTCCTGTGGCCCATTCAAAAACAAGTTGAGTAAGAGCAAAAATTAAATAGCCTGCAATTGCACCGATGATGCTATCATGACTATCACTAAAGATACCAAACATGCTGAAAAATAAACCCAACCAGAGTAATAACAAAGTTAATTGGTCTGGTAATAAATGATAATCAATATCAATAAAAACAAGGCAGATTACACTCCAGGTAAAGAGTAAGGCAGCCAATGTTTGCCAAGTGATACCAAATTTCCAAGCAACGTAAAGCGAGACTAAGCAGGTGAGTGTTTCAACGAGTGGGTAACGTAACGAAATGGGCGCCTGACAGTGTGCACATTTACCTCGCAACCATAAATAACTCAAAATAGGAATGTTATGCCATGGCCGTATATTTTTTTTACATTCGGTGCAATGAGAAAAAGGAAGGTATAAATTCAATTTTTCGGTTTCATGATGAGGTTTTAATCCCAGATAAACACGGCATTCTTCGCTCCAGCTTTGTTCCATCATGCGTGGCAGCCGATAAATAACCACATTTAGAAAACTACCAATAAACAAGGAGAAAATAGCAACAACAATTAAAAAAACATCAGGATTGACGAAAAAGAAATAGATAATGTCCATGGTTAGAATGTGGTTCCTAATTTAAAAATGGGTAAATACATTCCGATGACTATCCCACCGATTAAAACACCAAGAAATAGCATAATCAAGGGTTCTATCATTTTACTGAGTTGGGCAGTCATTTGATCGATGTCCGATTCAATAAAATCAGCAGTTTTATCAAGCATATCATCGAGTTTGCCTGTTTCTTCACCTATTTTTATCATTTGAATCATGAGTTCTGGAAAATAAGCAACCATTTGCATAGCACGATGGAGCGGGCGTCCTGAAATGAGCTGATGACGGACTAATGTAACAGCGGTTAAATAGGTTGGATCAGTATGAAGTGTGGATACCAACTTAAGAGCATCCGTAATAGGAATGCCCGCATGTAGTGTCATGGCTAGTTGTCGTGCAAATCGGGCAAAAATAATTTTTAATAGGCGTTCTTTAATGAGAGGTAAACGAACGAATACATATATAAGATAGGATGTTATTTTTTTGCGATACGATTGGTGATAAATAAGAAAGATAATTAGTATCTGGATCAGAAAGAAGAAAATAATGATGTAACTTCGAAAATAAAAAGAGCAATAAAAAATAAAATGAGTTAATAGAGGAAGTTTATCTTGGCTATCCTGAAATAATTCTACAAAACGAGGAATGACAAATAATAGTAGACCACATACAATCCACAAACTAATGACCATCACCATACAAGGATAAAAAATAATCTGTTGTATTTTTCGAGAAAAAGCTAATTTTTTTTCGTGGTATGCGGTAAGAATCATGAACATTTCATCTAATTTACCCGTGTGTTCACCGATTGTGATTAATGGACAGGTAAGATCATCGAAATAGTGTTTATATATATTTAAGCTGTACGATAAGGCTTTGCCAGTAGAAATATTGAAGCGAATGGAATCAATGAGTGCACGCAACGATTTTTTTTCCTGTGTGGTTACGAGAATATCACAGCTTTGCATGATGGGAATGCCAGCTAAAAGTAGCGTTGTGAATTGTCGTAAAAAAATAATAATATCAATAGAGTTGATGCTGCGGTTTGATTTGATTTTATTCAGCCATGTCATATCGTTAATACTCGCTTTATTTCTCTTAGTGTGGTGATGCCGCAGGCTATTTTTTCATGACCTGCCTCTTTTAAGAGCATCAGTTTTTCTTTATTGATTTGTTGCAAAATAGCTATCATCGTGTGACCAGATAATAATGATGAGGCGATAGTTTGCGTCATAGGAATGAGCTCGAAAATACCAGTGCGACCTTTAAAGCCTTTGTAACAATTATGACAACCTATGGGTTGATAACCTATCCCAGATGCATCTACCTCTTTACAATGCGGGCATAATTGGCGTACCAAGCGTTGAGCAATGATTAATGTCAGTGACGGAATCAGTTGATCAGCAGTAATCCCTAATTGTTGTAGGCGCAACATGCTTTCGATTGCACTATTCGTATGTAAGGTGGATAAAACAAGATGTCCAGTTTGAGCTGCTGCCAAAGCAAGGGTTGCTGTGTCACGATCGCGTATTTCACCAATCATGATAATATCAGGGTCTTGACGTAAACATGATCTTAAAATGGTGGCAGTATCCAAACCAATTTTGATATTCACATGGACTTGATTAATTCCTTTTAATTCGATTTCAATAGGGTCTTCTACCGTAACAATATTTTTTTCAATTTGATTGAGATAATGTAAGGCAGAATAAAGTGTCACTGTTTTGCCGCTTCCAGTTGGGCCCGTTACTAAAATTAAACCTTGTGGTTGAGCTAATTTGCTTAAGAATAATTTTTTTTGTATTTCTGTGAATCCTAGTGCATCAATATCCATATTAATTGTTTTGCTATTCAATAGGCGAAGCACAATTTTTTCACCAAATAAAGTTGGACATGTGCTGATGCGGATATCCATTTGCTGTGTGTGACGCAATGGAATATGACCATCTTGTGGCAGGCGTTTCTCGGCAATATTTAAATTAGCCATCATTTTTAAACGCGCGGTGATTTGTGTAGCTAAGGGCAAGGGCAACGTTGTTACTTCATGCAACAAACCATTTTGTCGAAAACGAATGCGACAATGTTGGTCATAAGGTTCAATGTGGATGTCAGATACGTGTTTTTGAATCGCATCTTGAAATAGTTGGTTGACAACATGAATGACGGATTCATTCAATTTTACCAATTCAGATCGTTCTGTTGCTGGCTCACTCATTGCATAATCCATTTTTTAAACAGGTTCCACTGATGGTCCAATTGGTACCATCATGATTTGGTTTTAATATGTAAGTTGAATTCATTACAGCTGTTGTACCTGTTGCTGTAATGACGCCACGTTCAACTTTAACTGTTGCGAGATTTCGCGTGCTTGCTGGTTCATTGGGAATGCCATGTTGACCGTTTGCTAATTCTTGAGATGGCATACCTTGCTGCAATGCCAGTGTGATGGCGGTTTTGAATAATTCTGTTGTAGTTATCACTTCTGAAAATCGAGCGCGTTGTATATAGGTTTGATAAGAAGGAACAGCAATCATGGCAAGAATGCTGATAATGGATACGACAATCATTAGTTCTAATAATGAAAAACCAGATGAAATGGGTTTCATGGATTGCTCCTTGGGATAAAGATGTATTTAGGAATGAATGATAGGAAAGAAATGCGTTGTTATTTACTCACGCGAATATCGTTTATAAGATTTTGCAAAAGAATATCTCAATTATTGTGTTGATGCAAGTGTCGTTAGTTATCAGCCTGTATTTACTTTCTCATCTGATTTAGAAAAATATTTATGCAAATTAAATTTGACAGAATCAGAAGCGCGGCGCCATAGACCACCTTGTGGATTATCAGCAAGCGCAATTAATGCTTTTGAAGCAATTACTTGATTATTCAGAGTAATTTTTAAAGTGCCATATTCCTTTCCTTTCACAATGGGTGCTTTTAAGGGATGATGGAGTTCCATAGCGGCTTGTACTCGCTTGTACTCGCCAGTTGGAACGGTTACATAAAAATCGTCAGCTATTCCTAAAGGAACGTCAGATTGCTCGCCTTGCCATACACGTACTTGCACTAATGGCGTGGTGCCATTATAAAGTTTGTGGGTTTCAAAAAAACGGAAACCATAGGTCATGAGTTTCATGGAATCTTCTGTTCGTGTTTCATCGTTTGGTTCACCCATGACAATGCTGATTAAGCGCATACCATCTTTTTTAGCAGAAGCCACCAAGCAATAGCCCGCTTCACTCGTATGTCCTGTTTTTAAACCATCAGCATATTGATAACGCCACAATAGACGATTGCGATTAGGTTGTTTAATTCCATTGTAAGTAAACCATTTCTCAGAATAATAACTATAATCTTCAGGGAAATTTTTAATATAAGCTTGGGTTAATATAGCCAAATCACGCGCGGTAGAATGGTGATCTTTGTTGGGTAACCCAGTGCTATCAATAAAATGGCTATTATTCATACCGAGCATTTTAGCTTGTTGATTCATCATCAGGGTAAACGTTTCTTCTGTACCTGCAATATGTTCAGCCAGAGCAACGGTTGCATCGTTACCAGATGCAACAATCACACCTTGTAGCAAATCTTTAACAGATACTTCATCCCCCACTTTTATAAACATACGTGAACCTTCTGTTTTCCAAGCTTTGGCGCTAATTCTTACTTTATCATCCATATGAATTTCGCCGTTTTTAATGGCGTTTGAAATAATATAGAGAGACATGAGCTTTGTTAAACTTGCTGGAGGAAGCTTGGTATCTGCATTTTTCTCTGCCAGAATTTTTCCACTGGTTGCATCTATTAAAATATAACTGGCCGCATCCAGATTGGGTGTGCCAGGGGTGAAGCTCATTTGTTGTGGTTGAGTAGGAATAGGAATAATGGGATTAGCGAAAATGGAGGTATAGGTTATTAAAATAATGATACAGATAATAGACTGCCAGAGATATTTGTGGAGAATATGTACATGCATAGGATTACCTTTATTTAGGAAATTTTTAACGAGCACTCATGCTCGAAAGAGATTTTAGCAAAAAAAAGATCGATCAGGCTAGAGCAGACTAGATTTTTTTATTAAGAGCCAGTAGTATTCGTGCTGCTAAGATCATACCAAATCTTAGCAAAAAAACCAAACCCCGATCTTATATCGCCTCTATTTTACTTGGGGCGTTATGTTCGCGCGGTTGTTTAAAATACCAAAAAAATTTAAGGAGTTTGTGTATGTCTTTTTATCGTTCATTGCTTGCCTCTATTGCAACTGTTGTGCTCATGACACCTGTTTTTGCCGATGATGTTTCAGATGCTACCGTCCCATCCAAAGAAGTGATTCAAATTTCTCAAAGTGGGGATGAAACGAAAGCGACAGTTGTCACCGGTGATCAAACCGAGCAGGCAACGATATCTACCGAGCAAATCAAAGTTAATTTGAATAAAGCAGATGCTAAGGAGCTTATCAAAGTGAAGGGTTTAAATGCTGCAAAAGCAAGAGCTATCATTGTTTATCGCAAAAAACATGGTGATTTT
>MGXW01000053.1 GCA_001801495.1 Gammaproteobacteria bacterium RIFCSPHIGHO2_12_FULL_37_34 | reverse complement strand
AATTTCACGATGAGATTTCATCATTGTTTTTTCTAAATCGTATGAAGCTTGTAGGTTCATCCAAAACTTAGCTTCCATTTTAAAATAGCGCCCTAATCTAACAGCTGTATCTGCCGTTATTGATCGTTTGCCGTGAATAATTTCACTAATCCGTATAGGCCCTACATGGAGTCCCTTGGCTAATTTGTATTGAGAAATATTCATAGGTTTCATAAACTCCTCGAGTAATATTTCGCCTGGATGTATAGGATAATTTCGCTTAGTCATAATTCACCTCAATGATAATCAACAATTTCAACTTCAAAAACAATTCCCTGATCCCAGATAAAACAAATGCGCCACTGATCATTGATGCGAATGCTATGCTGACCATCACGATCACCTTTTAAGGCTTCAAGCCTATTTCCGGGCGGGACTTTTAAAGTGTCGAGGACTGTAGCAGCATCTAATATCTTAAGTTTACGTAAAGCTACACGTTGAATATTCGTCGGTAGTTTTTTAATAAACTTTCCCTTAAATAGTTTTTCGGTATCTTTGCATTTGAATGTTTTTATCATTAAGTGATGATATCTTATAACGATAATATCGTCAATCGATAAATTTTGTGGTCTAGCCGCTATAATATGATATAGGATTACCCAAAAATGATTATTTTTAATTGCTGCTGAAATATATTAAAAAAGCTCTTTTTACCGGCAAGTAAAGGGAGCATTCTGTTATGGATAACATATCCAGCAGCGACACTATCATTTCAAATTTGAAATCCTCTGTCGAGTCCATTATTTTTGAGCTTGAACAAATTAAATCGTCTTCCATTACTATTCGTGATGCAGAGGCACTCGAAAAACTGGCTGATCTAATAGCCGCTATAAAATTACAAGAAGCGTTGAATAGTAATGAATTGGAAGAATCAGAAAAAAATTTAGCGAAATCGTATCCGAAAAAGATGAAAAATACGGGGCATCGTGCCGTCACGATACGCATGTTAGGTGGGACAGCGGTTACCATCGTAACCGCTTATTACCATCAAAAATCTGATCTCAAAAAATTAAAAGGCAGAAAGGGTTTTTATCCAAGATTATTACTACTAGGAATTCATGACAGATGTACGCCAGCACTTTGCTCTCGAGCCAGCTTATTTGCTACGGCTGCCTGTTCTCTCGAAGAAGCTCAGCGTCTTATGAATACCCTGTATGGGTTTTGTCTGGATATTAAAACTATTCGCATGATATGCAGGCGTTTTGCCATGAGAGCAAGAGCTGCTTTTAAAGCAGGCGAAATACCATTAGAAGCGGAATTTAAAGGAAGACAGGTGGTCATTTCCATGGATGGTGGTCGACTGCGCATTCGAAAGAATAAAAAAGGTCATAAAACTAAAAAAAATCGTAGTCGCTATAGAACAGATTGGCGGGAGCCAAAGCTTATCATCGTTTATGTGGTAGGTAGTGATGGGCAAAAAGATCGTAAAATTTCACCCATCATGGACGCTAGCCTAGATGGTCCAGATGCTATATTTGGCATGTTACTTTATTACCTCAAAAAATTAGGCGTTGAAGCAGCAGATAAATTATTATTCATATCAGATGGAGCAAAGTGGATATGGGAACGCGTAGCTATTTTGATTGCGGGTTTAGGGATTCAAGCCACTCAATTCTTGATGGCCTTAGATTTTTACCATGCTGTCGAGCATTTAACCAGCATTGCCACTCAAAAAAAATGGAAAAAGAAAAAAGCTAACAAATGGGTAAACAAGCAACGCAAGCGATTGCTGAAAGGAAAGCTTGATATTTTCATGAAAGAAATTGAAGCAGTTTGCAAAGGTACAAAAAGTAAAATATTAAGAAGGGAGCGTACATTTTTCAAAAATCATCTTCCTCACATGCGATATGAGGAAATAAAAAATGGTGGTCTTCCCATTGGAAGTGGTGCCGTTGAGAGTGGTATTCGCCGAGTGGTTAATATGCGATTGAAAGGGCCTGGAATTTTTTGGCAGGAAGAAATGGCCGATGCAATGCTGTTAATGCGATCTTATTATAAGGCAGGACGCTGGAATATGCTGAAAGACATGGCTTTTACTGGAGGTTTGAATGTTAGC
Organism: Gammaproteobacteria bacterium RIFCSPHIGHO2_12_FULL_37_34; assembly: GCA_001801495.1. Taxonomy (GTDB): domain Bacteria; phylum Pseudomonadota; class Gammaproteobacteria; order DSM-16500; family DSM-16500; genus Aquicella. The sequence goes on along the minus strand of MGXW01000053.1, from coordinate 28,405 downwards.
GAATGCTACCTATAAAATTGGAATGCGCCCTCATTAACTTATACTTACAAAAAGGTGTACAAGATCCCGTAAAACTATTTGCTCTCACCTTTTTATCATTTGCAGCAATTTTACAATTTTTAGATTCCGCTCAAATCATCATCATGGGCGCTTTACGTGGAATGAATGATACCTTCATTCCTATGCTCTTTGGAATTGTTGCCTATTGGTTAGTAGGTTTATCTTCAGGTTATTATTTTGGTTTCGTTTTACAGTGGCAAGGAAATGGTCTATGGATGGGTTTATGCAGCGGTATAGGTTTTTCCACCTTGTTGCTACTGGCAAGACTCTATCAAAAAAATAAAATGATGAAAAATTGAGCTTGGCTCCCGTCAGCTTAAATAATTCTCGCATTTTGAGCAAGTGTAGGTAATGCTATTCGATTACCTACTGCGTGATGAATAAATATTTTTTTTATCCACGCCATATGATTAACAGCGTTTAATCCTTTGGATCTTAAAACTTTCATTAAATGTTGATCACTTGCAAACATGTTTTTGATCATACCAACAGCAGTTTGCATAGCAATATTATCAGCCTTACGCCAACGCTCGTATTGACGCAAGCATAAATCACTCGCAAAATCTTTATTTTTATTCAGTGCTTGTATGATTATATCGAATAAACTTATCGCATCCAGTAATCCCATATTCACTCCTTGCCCCGCTAGAGGATGCATAACATGAGCAGCATCGCCCACCAAAACAACACGTGATTTGATATATTGTTCAACTTGCTGCCTGGATAGAGGGAACAAATGGCGCTCTTCAATCGCTTGAATAGGGCCTAACTTATAGTCAAAAGCCTGTGCCAATAAATTTTTAAATATCTCATCATCCATAGATGCATAGCGTTGCGCTTCTTCTGTTGATAACGACCAAACAATGGATGAAACATTTGGTTTACTGAATGGTAAAAAAGCTAATGATCCTGTTTCTCGAAAAACTTGATAAGCTGTTTGTTGATGAGGTAGCGCAGTGTGTACTGTTGCAACCATTGCTTGTTGATGATAATCATACTGATTCACTTCAATACCTATTTGCTTGCGTACACAAGAATGTGCTCCATCAGCAGCAACAATTAATTTAGCAGTGAATGTTGTTTCGTTAGTTAACAATTCAATATTTTCTTTATTCCAAACCAACTCCTTTAATGTAACAGATGAATACAAATGGATAGACGGATAGTGTCGAATATTATCTTCAAGTACGGATTGGATAGCATTGTTTTCAACAATAAACCCCAACTCTGATTCACCGATTTCTGTGCAATCAAAATCAATATGGCCTTCTCCAGCTGCATCCCAAACATTTATTTTTTTAAATGGACTGATACGTTTATTTTGAATATCATTCCAAACTCCTAGTGATTCAAAAATACGCTGCGATGCCAAAGTAATTGCACTAACACGATGATAATAAATTGCAGCATTCCATTCTGTGCGAGAGGATTTCGCTTCTAAAATAGCAATGAATAAAGAAGTCCGCCTGGCAAGCGCACAAGCCAAACTTAATCCAACGATTCCACCACCAACAATAATAATGTCGTATTGATTATTCATTATCTTCTAATAAACATTGGTAAACACCCATGTATGGATCATGACGAGGATCATTATAATCCTTACCGAATTCATCATCTAGACTTTTCACATTATCCAATCCGGAAGGTTTGTGATCATGCCCATGAATAAAATTGATAGTATACCCATGATAATGATCAGGGCACTGCAAACCCGCATATCGCCGACTCCAAATTAAATATGCAAATGGAAATTTTTTCCAATTTAAATTTTCATAGGGATTTCCAAACATTTTTTCTTGAACTTCTGCAAATGCCATTCTGCTTTGGACTAAATCATGCACAATATTTTTATTTACATATTCACTAAATATAGCATTAATACAATCGATACTCTCACTTAGCTCTTTAATTGTTCCATCGTGATAAGCAACATTCAATTGCTTTGCCATCGCCCGAATGATTTCAAGACCAATCGGTGCGTGACTAAATAACGTGATTTTTTTGTCGCCTATATGATAACCAAGCACTTTCACGTTCGGTTTATAAACGAAATTAATGATTTCATCAATTTCTGTTTCATGGATCATTCCAGCATCCATCAATTTTAACATATTCTCTTGCGAAGAACGTTGGTAACTAGGAATATCCGGCCAATTGTTTTTTTCATACCACTGAATAAATTCTAATCCATGATTTGATAATAAAATTTCAAATGGAATAGAATGTGCATGAAGTTTTTCTAAAATTTTTAAGGTAAGATAATCATTATTGCCACGATCTGCTAATTCATCGCCAATGAAACGCACTTTATCAACTGGTTTATTAGTTGTTGTTCTTGATAAAATTTCGCTAAATTTTTTTAAATCATCAATCGTTAGCATTAATTTAGCACGCTCATAAATCGTCACAGCTTCCATATAATCCTGTTTGCTCATTGCCAACACCTGTTGATCAATGAGAAAATAAAGCAGTTTTAAAGCATTACCATGCAAATCACCTATTGTTATCTCATAATGAATACCTACCAGATGACTATCCAAACCTGGATAGTCACGTAAATCTGCTGTGGTTTTACGAATGAACTGAGAGGTCATTTGGACTATTCCACGGAGGATTTTTAAAGAAATCTACTGGATGGGTTACCAAAATATGATCTTGGTGAAAAGATTTTTTAATGTGTCCAACCAATTGAACTGTTCGTTTAGGATGAAGTTTTTGCGAATAATATTTTAAACTAGATGAAATATCGGTATCACTACTTTTTACTTCAATTAAATCTTCAATCGTATGATTAATTTCCGTAACAAAATCAACCTCACGACCATCTTTATCCCGAATGTAATGTAAACTGCAATGATAGCCATAATAATCTTCGATAAAATGTAATCGTTTCATTAAAGTTGTGGCAACTAAATTTTCTAATCGCAAACCATCATCATCCACCACATCTGCATTATCATAAAAATAAATTTTAGGTGGTTTTTGAATAGCGCGAGGAATATTTTTAATGAGAGGATAAATCGGAAAAGCAAGATACATCTTCTCTATCACTGTTAACCAGTGTTTGGCTGTTTTAGGCGAGATTTGCAAATCTTCAGCTAAATTAGCGAGTATAACTAATCCTCCTACTCTATTGCGTAAAGCATCAACAAAAAGAGATAGCAATTGGATATTCCGTATAGATTCTAAGTCTCGAATATCTTCTTTTACCACTCGATCAAATCTTTCTCGACGCCAACGTCGCGCTTCTCGCTCATCAGCTGTTAAAAAAGGTTCTGGAAAGCCACCTACTGTAAGTAATCGATGGTACCCTTCATCTGGAGATAACCCTAACGGCAGCTCATCAATCGTAAAGGGATGCAATCGCCAATAATGGTATCTACCCATAAGCGAATCCCCTCCTCGACGATAAACATCTAAACGAGCGGAACCTGTTACTAAATATTCTTGATTACTAGGCTTCGTGTCGTAAAGACCTTTAATCCACTGCTTCCAACGGGGAAATTTATGTAATTCATCAAAAATGATAAGTGGACTATCTTCCCGCCATTGCTTACGCTGTATGGCTTGTTTATCCTCATCACTATCCCAATTAAGATAGGTACCATTTTTAAAACGATCACGACAAAGATTCAAACTAAGAGTGGTTTTTCCTACTTGCCTTGGCCCACCTACAAAAACCATCTTTTTCGTAAGATCTTGATAAATATAATCTTCACAATAACGTTTCATGGCTATTTTTAACCGTACTCCAAAATGGACGCGTCTATTTTGGAGTATAGGTTAAAATAGCCGGATGTCAATTAGAAACATTCACTCACTTTAAACGATACTCGCGTTTTAAAACGACAATACTAAATCCGGTTTGACCGATAACATCCACTCGCGAAATAAATGTTGAATTTTTTTGAGACTTGCTTCATTCATTGCTTCAAAACGTAACACTAAACAGGGGGTAGTGTTTGATGGGCGCACCAACCCCCACCCATCAGCAAAATTAACTCGTACACCATCAATAGTCATGAGTTCATGTGTTTCTAAAAATTTTGCGCCAGCAATCAATTTCTGCATCAAAGAAAATTTTTCATCATCTGCAACCGTTACTTTTAATTCCGGTGTATTCACACTATCTGGAATTGCCGCAAATACTGCATCACTATCGTTTGTTTGTTGTGACAAAATTTCTAATAACCGCGCTGCTGCATAAAGCGCATCATCAAACCCATTCCAGCGATCTTTAAAGAAAAAGTGTCCGCTCATTTCACCGGCGAGTTGTGCTTTCTCTGCTATTAATTTAGCTTTAATCAGTGAATGCCCGGTTTTCCACATGATGGGCTGACCGCCTAGAGCATGAATCATTTTAGCTAAATGATTGCTGCATTTGACATCATAAATGATTTTGGCATGCGCATATTGACGCAACACCGCTTGAGCAAATAACATCAATAAACGATCTGGCCAAATAATTTTGCCGCGGTTTGTTACTACCCCTAAACGATCACCATCACCATCGAAAGCAATCCCAATATCAGCTTTTTTTTCTTGCACTATGCGAATTAAATCTTGCAAATTTTCAGGCTGGCTAGGATCAGGATGATGATAAGGAAAACTACCATCTATTTCACAAAACAATTCATGCACTTCACACCCCAATTGTTTAAATAAAACTGGAGCAATTTTACCCGCTACACCATTACCTGCATCAATCACCACGCGCAATGGACGTGCCAATTGAATATCACGACAAACATGCGTCATATAGCGTTCTGTTATATCAAGCGTCTGCCGCATACCATTACCCTGATAAAAATGCTTATTCAAAATGCGTTGATAAATGTTTTTTATTTGCTCTTCGATTAACGTCACGCCTTTAATCACGATTTTTAAGCCATTATATTCTGGAGGATTATGGCTACCGGTTAACATCATGCCCGAATGCTCATCTAACACTTGTGTGGCATAATAAAGTAATGGTGTAGGTACCATCCCTAAATCAATAACATTGCAACCAGTAGAAAGAATGCCATCTGTCAGTGATTGAGCAAGCGCAGGGCCAGATAGTCGGCCATCGCGCGCGAGAAGCATGTGATGTTCATTTTGCTCACACACCAGCGAGCCCAGTACTTTACCAATCAAAAAAACATGGTTCTCTGTTAATGTCTTACCAACCATGCCACGAATATCATAAGCACGAAAAATAGAAGGATCGATTGTCTGCATTAATTTTTTCCTGAATGACCAAATCCACCTGAACCACGCTCAGTACTGGTAAATTCATTTACTATATTAAAATGGGTTTGAACAATGGGTAAAAATACTAACTGAGCAATACGATCACCTGGTTCAATCGTATAAGCCTGCTGACTTCGATTCCAACAAGAAACCATTAGTGGACCTTGATAATCTGCATCAATCAATCCCACCAGATTACCTAATACAAGACCATGTTTATGCCCTAAACCCGATCGCGGCAAAATGACAGCAGCAAGTTTGGGATCGGCAATATAAATTGCTATACCTGTTGAAATCAGCTGATTTTGATTCGGTTCGACAGTTAAGGGTTGCATTAAACACGCGCGCAAATCTAATCCTGCCGAGGCTTCTGTTTCATAGCGCGGTAGCGGAAATTCTTTACCCATACGTGGATCAATAATTTTTAATTGGATAGATGTAGCGAAATTTTTTGTTGTATTTGTTGATGTAAATGTTTCTAGCATAACTATTCCTTTTTTAAAATTTAGCAATCATTTCGATTAATGCTCGCGCCAATTGCTGCTTAGACATGCGCGGTAACATTTTTTCGAAATTCGCGCCAATAACCGTTACCTCATTATCATCACTATTCATTCCCATACCTTCGCCCACACAATTTGCAACAATCAAATCCATATTTTTTTGCTTACGTTTTTGCTTGGCACGTGGAATCACATCTTCGGTTTCAGCAGCAAACCCTACTATTAATGGTCGTTTAGTTAATTTTCCTACTGCAGTTATAATATCTGGATTACGTTCTAATTGAAGCTGCGTTTGCTCCTCTTCTTTATGTAATTTTTGCTTCAGAACATGTTGACAACGATAATCTGCGACAGCCGCCACCGCAAGAAAAATGTCATAATGCGTTACTATTTTCATAACGGCGGCATACATTTCTTGTGCACTCACAACCGAAAAACATGTAACATGTGGCAAAACAGCAAGATGAACTGGGCCACTAATCAAGCTCACCTCAGCCCCTGCTTCAAAAGCAGCTTGTGCAAGTGCGTACCCCATTTTGCCAGAACTTGCATTAGTCATGTAACGAACAGGATCGATTGCCTCATGTGTAGGTCCTGCTGTGATTAATATTTTCTTCCCCGCTAACATACCGGTTACAAATAATTGACTAACTTTCTTAACTATTTCCACTGGCTCCATCATGCGCCCAGGTCCAACATCGCCACAAGCTTGACTGCCTTCATCAGGCTCGAAAAAATAGATTCCTTTTTGTTTTAAAACTTGTAAAGTATCTTGGGTTAACACATGCTGCCACATTGCTTGATTCATTGCAGGAGCAAGTGCAATAGGTGCTCGTGTAGCAAGACAAAGCGTTGTTAATAAATCATTAGCATTGCCATTTGCTAATCGCGCCATAAAATCGGCTGTAGCAGGGGCAACAACAATCACATCTGCCCATCGTGCAAGCTCAATATGCCCCATGGCAGCTTCTGCGCGCACATCGAATAAATCCTCATGAATAGGGTGGCCAGATACAGCTTGCATAGTGAGCGGCGTGATAAAACGTTTTGCATTTTCTGTCATGATCACTCGAACAATGGCACCTGCCTCACGTAAACGCCGCACGATATCTGCACTTTTATAAGCAGCAATGCTACCTGTCACACCTAGCAAAATATGTTTATGGATTAAAGATGGAGTCATGCTTTTTTGTAATCTTTCATGATATAAAACCTAATTGTATGGCATACAATTAGGTTAAGAAAGAAGCCATTTGCGCTCTTCAAAGGTTTCTGGTATAAAAGCAGCCTCATTTCAGAACTATCGAGATTCAAAAATGGCTAAAAAGTGTCCAATTACTGGTAAGCGGCCTTTAGTGGGCCACAATGTATCACATGCCAATAACAAAACCAAACGGCGTTATCTTCCAAATTTGCAATATAAACGCTTTTGGCTAGAAAACGAAAAGCGTTTTGTGCGTATTCGAGTGAGTACTCGCGGAATTCGAATTATAGATAAACATGGGATTGAAGCTGTGCTAAACGATATCAAATTACGTGAACAAATCGCTCAAGGATAAGCATCATGCGCGAAAAAATTAAAATGCTTTCAACTGGCAAAACCAAAGCTGGCAAACCAACAGGTACCTTTCGTACGACTACCAAAAATAAAAGAAAAACCACTGAAAAGTTAAAAATGAAAAGTTACGATCCGCGTGCTTATAACACGCAAACTGCTAAATGCGGTATGCACGTGATGTTTGAAGAAACGAAGATTTAGTAGAACTCGTTTTTTTTAGGTTTTTTGGCTATCTGAAACAATACTCGCGTTGATTGTGTATTGAAGAAAAAACCAGCCTTCAATCATTCCATATATCTTGATTAGGTTTTAATTGCTTTAAAAAGTCCTCGCATGGAATACATAATACATTGTCCTGTTTAACATACTCTTTTCCCCGATATAATAGCAAAGCTTTCGCTTGAGGATAATCTTCTATAAAAGCCTTCAATGCACGAGTATCGTATGGATGTATACGCTTAGCATTTTTTACCTCTATTGCCCAAAAATATTTTGGTCCGTAAATAATAAAATCCACTTCTAATCCCGAGCGTGTTCTCCAAAAATGAAGCCTATATTTTTTATCAATTGTATAATCAATCCAGGCCATTAAATGTTGCGCAACCAATCCTTCTAATGCAGCACCATTGATTTCTTCTGTTTTGTCAAAAGGGCCTTGGGGTCGCAATATGTTATAGACGCCTGCATCAAATAAATAAAATTTTGGATGAATACTGAGTTCTCGTTTTGCTCTTTTAGAAAAAATAGGTAATTGAAATGCAAGTAAAAGATCTTCAAGAATTTGAATATAATTTTCCACTGTCTTACGTTTAACTTCGCATTCTCGAGCTACATTAGTAACATTTAAAGTTGCTGCATGTGAAAAACTAACAACTTCTAAAAACCGTGAAAAGTTTTCTAAATTTCGAACTAAACCTTCTGCTTGAATTTCCTCATGCAAATATAAGCTTACATAAGCATGTAACATCTGCTGTGGATTTTTTGCATCTAATAAAAGAGGTAATAAACCAAATTCCAATGCATGCTCTAATGAAAAAATTTGCCCTAACTCAGCAGCCATAAAGGTAGATAAGGAACAATACAAGGCACGCCCACCTAATAAATCAGCATTTGTTTTTTTCAATTTTCTAGCACTTGATCCAGTTAAAATAAATTTAAAATTACGTTTTTCTTCAATAATACTATGTATCACTGAAAGCAAATTTGGTGCTCGCTGTATTTCATCAACAATGATGATAGATTTTTTTGGGCTACCTATAATAAGATCATGAAGGCGTTCTGGTTTAGCAAAATAACTTCTATACTCATCAGGCTTTAATAAATCAATCCAAATAGCATCGTTTTCATGCTTCAATTTTAAGTAAGTTGATTTTCCAACCCCGCGTGGGCCAAATAGAAAATAACTATCTTCAGGTTCTTCAAAAAGTCGTTGAATATATGGCATATTTTCCAAAAAAATGGCATCGCTAATGCCATAATGAGTCTCATTATGGCATTAGCGATGCCATTTTGCAAATTATAGCGGGGGGCAAGTACTACTCGAATGTAATAATAAACGTCATAGCGGCATCTTATATTTTCACTTCCTGCGGTGCCGCGTAAGTCTTTAAATGGCAAGCAAATCGACGCAGTACTTCAATTCTGGTTGCTTCAGCCTGCTGACACCATTCCTGCAAAGCATCAAGTAATTCTTTTTGCGTTGCAGTACTGCGATTCCAAATATCTTGTAAATTAAGCCGAAATTGATAAACAATACGCAAGGATTGAAAGTTCTCAAGCAAATTTGCTAAGCGTGTTTTTTGCGATATTGGCATTAAAGTGGTTTCACGAACTAATATCGTGCGCGCTCTTTCCAGTAATAAAAGACCTGCTTTACTCGCACGTTTTTTTTCCTCTTTGAGAGCCGGCAAAATCACTTCACCTGTATAACGAGCCATCACTTGAAATCGATGTGTAATAATCGCCGCTAAAGTATCGGTATCAATAGATGTTTTATTAGGCAGCATTTTAAGCTCAGAAAAAACACGTTTTGGTGTGGCTAAACGCAATGCTTGTAATAATTTAATCACCAACCAACCCATATCAATTTCCCACCATTTTGCAGAAAACTTCGCAGAAGTTGCATAAGCATGATGATTATTATGTAATTCTTCACCACCTACAAAAATGCCAAATGGAATAATATTGCGAGAGGCATCTTCACACTCAAAATTACGATAACCCCAATAATGCCCCACCCCGTTTACTACACCTGCCGCAAAGAATGGGGTCCAAGCCATTTGCAAAGCCCAAACAGTCAGGCCAATGGTACCAAACAGTATTAAATCGATGATTAGCATCATCACAATACCCATTGCGCTATGAGGCGAATAAACATAGCGCTCAACCCAGTCATCAGGCGTCCCTTGACCATATTTTTCAAGTGTCTCTTTATTTTTGCCTTCTAAGCGATAAAGCTCTGCCCCTTCAAAAAAAACTTTTTTAATCCCCTTGGCAATAGGGCTATGAGGGTCTTCATCGGTTTCTACTCTGGCGTGATGTTTACGATGAATGGCTGTCCATTCTTTGGTAACCATGCCTGTTGTTAACCATAGCCAGAAACGAAAAAAATGACTGACAATAGGATGTAATTCTAGTGCACGATGGGCTTGGCAACGATGTAAGTATAATGTTATGGAAAAAATGGTGGTTTGGGTTAACACCATCAAAACAATCAAATACCCCCACCACGGCAATTGTAATATACCGAACATAATTAGATTCATATTAAGCTCTCTTTTTAAGGTGCGTTATCATAGCACAGTTGTTTGCTAAAATTGCTACGGAATATTGGGGTATTATATCATAGTCTTAGATTTACTAACGCGAGTATTGTTTAAACATACCTCGCCATATTCAAGATATGATCATGCCAATTATCCAAGCTAGACCGATGCCCTACACTCACAATCGAGCAATTAGGTAATCGTTTTTTTATTAATTGATACAAATATTCTTCATTTCCCAAATCTAGCATCGAGGTACTCTCATCCAAAAATACCCAATCTGGTTGATGCAATAACACGCGCGCAAAACTAATACGTTGTTGCTCTCCTGGCGATAATTGCTGAGACCAAGAAGCTATTTCTTGTAAACGGGGAATGAGAAGTTCTAATCGACAACTTCGTAAAATTTCCGCAAATTGGCCCTGAGATAAATCACGTATTTTATCAGGAAAGATGATCGCCTCCGATAAGCTTCCTATAGGCATATAAGGCTTCTGTGGCAAATACATCATTTTTTGTTGCGCAGGTAAAATAATTTCTCCTTTGGCATAAGGCCATATTCCAGCTAACGTACGGATAAACGTGCTTTTACCAATACCAGAAATGCCTTTAATAAGGTAATGATGTCCGTGAATAAATTCTTCATTTATGTTTTTAAGCAATAACTCGTTACGTGGTGTGAAAATTGATAATTGTTTCACAATCACTTTATTTTCAGTCTGTTGAAGGATAGCAAGCTGACTGTGTTCAGTCACTTTAATATCAATTTCTTGCATATGATTGAGAAATGTAATCAACCGTTGTGAAATCGCACGCCATTCAGCAATTTGTGTATATGCATTCACAAAAAAGGAGGAAGCGTCTTGAATGTGCGTAAAAGCACGCAAAGTTTGCATCAGCCCACCCAACATAAATACTTTGCTAAAATAATTAGGTAAAGCGACAATCAAGGGTAATACTACAGAAACCTGATTATAACCTGCTGTAAACCATAATAATAATTTTTGTCGCAAAATAATAAAATACCAATTTTCTAACACACCACCAAATAGTCGTTGCAAAATATTTTTTTGATGATTTTCACCTTGATAAAGCGCGATATGTTCAGAATGGGAGCGCAAATCAATTGCAGCAAAACGAAACGTCGCTTCGCGTCGTTGTTGCTCGAAATTCAACCCAACTAATGGATAACCAATTTTAAACGTAATATAAGTACCAATCATTGCATAAAGTAATGATACCCACACTAAATAACCAGGAATATGCCAGGTTCCAAAACTGCCTAAAGGAATAATAATCTCCCCTGACAATTCCCATAAAACCCAAATAAAACCGAAAAAGGTTGTGATTGCACTGATAAAACCAAGAAATAAACTAATAGAATAGGTGACTAACGCGCCAATATCTTCTTGAATACGTTGATCAGGATTATCTGTTTTTTCATCAAATGTTTCTAAATAATAATAATCGCGTTGCATTAACCATCGATTAATGATTTGTTCAGTCAACCATTTTCGCCAACGTAAACCAAAAAGCTGAGAAATATAATAACGATAAACCAAAAAAATAATGAGAATAGCAGCCAATCCAAAAAACACACCGAGTAAATAGAACGCTGCTCGTTTGTTATAGGCTTGTAAGGCATTGAAAAAATAGTTTGACCAATAACTCAGTGCTACCTCAAACCCAACAATACTCATTGTCATGAGTACCATCACGATAAAAAAAAACCACACTCGGAAACGTTCTTCCGATTGCCAATATGCTCTGACAAGTTCCCATGCGGTGTAATAGCGTGGTGTGATGAGTTGGGGCATGTGATCAATCTCTCTATTAAATTAAATGTACTATAGAATGCATTAAAATCATATTTTTTTCATGCAGTTGCGGTTTTTTATAATCAGTGAGTGGCTTAAAATTAGAAAATTGGCGGACTGGCTAGTATTTCACTATCCCGCTATAATCAAAAAAATCTTTGGAAATTTTATTCATGCTAAAGAAAGCTTGTATTGGAAGTTTACTGTTATCCTGTTTTCTCACGTCGTGCTCTTACAATCCCTTCATTAGCAACAACCATACCACTGGGAATGCAGGTGGTGCCCTCATTGGAGCGGGAGTGGGTGCAGGCAGCGTTGCCGCCCTTGGTGGCTCAAAAACATTCATGACTGCTTTTGGAATGGGCGGCGGCGCAATAGGTTATTATGTTACAACCTTGCGCTATGATTCTGGTGGCGTTATGCAAGGTGGAGGGAAAGTTTATCGTATAGGTGATCGTCTTGGTATTTATATCCCAACTGATAACTTATTTGATACCAACTCCGCAGAACTATTACCACAAGCAGGGCCCATATTAGATAGCGCAGCTGCTGTACTCGCACGCTATCCTGATAACAACATTATTATTTCAGGGAATACCAGCGGTTTTTCTCGAGCTCATTGGGAACAGCGGCTTTCGCAAGCACGTGCACAAAAAGTGGCCGCTTATCTTTGGAGTGCAGGCATCAATCATTTCCAAGGAAGCGGTATCGATACCCGTAAATTAAATTATGTCGGTTATGGGGATTACTTTCCTATTTCAGATAAACTAACTAACGAAGAAATTCGCGAAAATAGTCGCATTCAAATTACTTCTTATCCTACCAATTTTGATTTAGGACTTGATAAAAAATCGCTGGCTTTTGACAACATTGGCTCCATGAATGCCGATTACAGTAAAGCAAAAGAAACATCGTAAAATCAATAGCTTGTCTCCTTAGCTTAGACGATACTCACGTTAAATACTATCGATCACTGCAGCGAAAACCATCTCTGGCATGATCGTCGTATAACAAGCGGGCACAACAATGGATGATTGTTTATAATAACATGTTCGATTTAAACACGGTGCGCAAGGAAATTGTGCTCTAAGATGTATAGAATGTTTTCCTAATGCACCAGTATAGTCAGGATGAGTTGATCCATACAACGAAACAGTTGGCACACCTAGTGCAGCTGCTAAATGCCCCAAACCTGTGTCAACCGCAATTACTGCTTTAGCATTTGCTATTAACTCTGCCATTTCGGATATTGTCAATCGCGGCAACACATCAATCGCATTGCCTTGTTTTGCAATTCGATGCGCTCTTGCAACTTCATCAGTTGTTCCACCGCTTATTTTAACCCGATAACCAATCTGGTTTATTTTTTTGGTAAGCTCTATCCAGTAAATCTCTGGCCACTCTTTTGTCGCCCATGTGGTGCCGTGTAAAAACACGATATAGTTTGGAACAGCATAATCACGAGAAAATTGTTTAACATTCATTCCGAAATCAGGCTGATTTGCTGGTAAAGAATAATGTAATGCGCAACTAAACAATTGCCTCATACGAACCACAGCATGCTGATAAAAATTGACAGAATATTTTTGCTGATAAAATAAAGATGCGAGTGGTTCACGTGCAGAATGCCAATCTAATCCTACGCGTTTTCCTGTTGCCAATAAAGCCAACCAAGCACTTTTCACTAAACCCTGTGCATCTAGAATGAAATCGTAAGATTGCTTATGCAAGCTGTTACGTAGTTGCCTCCACTCTTTACGCGTATCACGCGAAAAAATATTACCTCGCCAACGACGCAAAGCTACTGGAATAACACGGTCAACTGATGGATGCCACTTGGGAATATCAATAAACGATTCTTCTACTACCCAATCAAATGTAACCCCTGGAACCATTAACATGGCATCTGTTAATGCTGGCAGGGTGTGAATAATATCACCCATAGAAGATGTTTTGATGAGTAGTATTCGCATAATTCAACCTATCCCATAACTAAGCCTATCCATTGACAATGGAAGCTTTTTGGTGTAAGTTTCCATTGTCAATGGAAACAAATATGACGCCTGATTTATTAAAACGTTTGATCGCTGATCAACAAGAGGAGGGGCTACCTTCTCCTTATTTTCATCGCATTGCCGAAAAAAAACTAACTATACTATCAAAAAACAAAGAAATCATTATCTTAAAAGGGATTCGCCGTTGCGGAAAATCTGTACTACTACAACTAATCCGTAAAAAGAATAAAGAATCAGCCTATTATTTTAACCTTGAAGACGAACGGCTTATTGCTTTTACAGTAAATGATTTTCAACTTCTTCAAGAAGTTTTTATTGAATTATATGGTATACAAAAAACCTATTATTTTGATGAAATTCAAAATATTCCAAACTGGGAGCGATTCGTCAGACGGCTATATAACGATAATAATAAAATTTATATTACAGGATCAAACGCATCACTTTTTAGCAAGGACTTGGGTACGCACCTCACAGGTCGTTACATATCAATGGATGTTTATCCACTATCTTTTTTCGAATTTGTTCTGAAGCAAGATCCTAAACTGGTTTCAGAACAAATAACATCTACTCGCCAACTTGGGCAAATTAAAAAATTATTTAATCATTATTGCCATGTGGGTGGATTCCCAGAATATATAAAATATGAAAATAATGATTACATGCATTCTTTGTATGAAAGTATTATTTATCGAGATATCATTTCACGATATAAAATATCGAATTCTAAACCTCTTCGAGAATTGGTTTATTATCTTGTAAGTAATTGTAGCAAAGAAATTACCTATAACGCTCTTCGAAAATTATTACAATTGGGTAGCGCCACAACTGTATCAGATTATTGTAGTTATCTTGAAGACAGTTACTTATGTTTTTTTGTTAACCGTTACGATGAGTCCGTAAAAAAACAAATGCAATCTCCCAAAAAAGTGTATGTTATTGATCATGCTTTAGCAAAATTCATTGGCTTTCATTTCAGTGAGGATCAAGGAAGAATGTTAGAAAATATCGTATTTATTGAATTGAAACGACAAGGGTTCGATGTATATTATCATCGAGGAACGAAAGAATGTGATTTTCTAGTTAGAAAAAATAATCAAATCGTTTATGCCATACAAGTATGTCAACAATTTTCTAGCGAAAAAGTAAAACAACGTGAACAGAGCGGTTTGTTGGAAGCTCTTGAACGGCACTCCTTACCAATAGGATATGTTTTAACTGAGAGAGAGGAAGAAACCGTATCTTTAAACTATCATAATAAACGTTATCAAATCATTACAATACCTATATGGAAATGGCTGCTTGAATTCGAAAAATGAATTTTTAGCGCTACCACTTCTCCATAACTTCCAACACCTTTTCTGGCCGTAAATCCTGCATGCAACGATGATGTGTGAGTGGACATTCGCGTTTAAAACAAGGTTGACATGCTAAATCCAATTTTAAAATAATAGCAGTTTTAGAAAGTGGCGGAGTGAAATGCGGGCTGGTTGACCCATATAAAACAACGAGCGGTTTGTTAAGTGCTGCTGCAATATGCATTAATCCAGAATCATTTGTTACTACGCCGGATACAAGTGATAATAAATCAATCACCTCATTTAATTGTGTTCGTCCAGATAAATTAACACAACGGTTTTGTGTTAATTGCATAATGGTATCCACCAGTGGTTGATCTCGTGTTGAACCGAATAACCAAACATCCCAACTTTCTTTTATTTTTTGATTAGCCACCTGTGCAAAATAATGTGCTGGCCATCGTTTCGATCCACCAAATTGAGCCCCCATACATAATGCTAGAACTCTTCCATGACATTGAAGTTTATATTTATCTAGACTTCTTTGTTGCTGATCGTCTGATACATAAAACGCTGGATAAGGATAAATTGAAGGTAGTGATTCTTTTGCCGTCAACCCTAATGCCATAAAACGCTCAATCATCAAAGGATATTTTTTTTTACTCAAATAACGTACGTCATTTAATAATCCATAACGAAACTCGCCCAACCATCCTGTACGCTTTTGAATGCGAGCAAGCCACGGAATAAATGCGGATTTAAATGAATTCGGTAATACAATCGCTTGATCATAAGCATAGGTCCGTAATTCTTTTGCTAGTTGATACTGTATCCTAAATTTTAATTCGCCATGTAAAAACGGATTGGCAAATATGCGAGAAACTTGCGGCATAAAACTTAATAAGGGAAATGCCCAAGAAGGAGCGACTACATCAATGACTGTATCAGGATGCTGCTGCTTAATTAATTTGAAAAGACTTTGGGCCATCACCATATCGCCTATCCATGATGGGCCAATGATTAGAATTTTATTTGCCATACTACACACAAAAATCTTTTAATACAAAAAGCGCACCGCAATAAGGACAAGTCATCTCACCAGTTGTCTCAATTGGCAAATAAACACGAGGATGGGCATCCCATAGGCGGTCATCTCTTGGTGGACAAGAGAGTGGCAAATCAGCTTGAGTAATTTCATAACGACGTTTAATACAAGCTTGTGTTTCTTTCATTGTTCACTCCTCAATTCATCAAACATCATCTTCATGCCTTCTTGCAACGATATCGTATAACGAAACCCTAGTTGCTCTTCCGCCATACGAATATCTGCATAAGATGCTTTAATATCTCCCGATTTAGCAGGTTCAAAATGGAATTTTGCTGGTCGATTCCCAGCCATTTCTAAATAGTGAACCAAATCCAATAAAGTTTGTGCCTCTCCAGTAGCAATATTAAATACCCCACTCATATTACTTTGCAAAGCTAACCAATTTGCTTTTACTACATCATCCACATGAATAAAATCGCGTGATTGTTTACCATCCCCAAAAATAGTTAACTCTGCATCTTTGTGATAAGCATCCAAAAAACGGCTAATGACCCCAGAGTAAGGAGACTGCGGATCTTGTCCTATCCCATATACATTAAAATAGCGCAATGCTAAACTTTTTATCCCGTGTAATTGTGCGTATAATTTCGCATATTCTTCATTGCTTGCTTTTTGTAAAGCATAGGGTGAAAGATAGCCACTAGATAGCGCAATACTATCTGAGCAAGGTAACTGTTTAGCATCCCCATATACTGCAGCACTTGAAGCATACACTAAGCGAATCGATCGATTCGCTTTCTTGATTGCTTCAAGAACATGTAAAAATCCCTGGGTATTTACCTGAAAAGAATAAACTAAATGCTGAATCGAATATTGTACGGAGGCAATAGCAGCAAGATGCAACACAGCATCACAACTGACCAACAAATCAACTAATAGTGGATACTCCAGCACATCCCCTTCAATAAATTCTAAATGGGGATGTCGCACATCAAGATGTTTAAGTTGACCTGAAAACAAATTATCTAAAACAATAACTTGTTTACCTTGGCGCAATAAAAAATCCACTGTACGCGAACCAATAAATCCAGCGCCACCGGTTACTAAAATTCGATCGAGTACTATCATGGAAATATTATTCTTGTGCTAATACCAAAGGCGTTAAAGGAATCCAGGTTCGATATAAGCTAATTCCAATGTACAGTAATAGATAACCCACCGAAATAGCAACTAAAAAATGATTAGACTGCGGATAAAGCCATAATAAGCCAGAAGTAGCCAAACCCCACATAATAGTTAAGATGACCATACTCATACGAAGGTATTTATTATTCGTCAAATAATCCAGTCGTGATGGATAAACATATTTAATAGGGACAAAACTAAGTAAAGCCAGAGAGAGCAAAATAACCATATTGGTTATACTAGTCATTTGCCAAAAAAACAAATAAAATACCGCGATATTCCAATAACTTGGAAATCCTTTAAAAAAATGATCCGTCGTTTTAGCATCGACTTGGG
This sequence comes from Gammaproteobacteria bacterium RIFCSPHIGHO2_12_FULL_37_34, assembly GCA_001801495.1. Lineage (GTDB taxonomy): Bacteria > Pseudomonadota > Gammaproteobacteria > DSM-16500 > DSM-16500 > Aquicella. The sequence continues at coordinate 10,585 of MGXW01000053.1, read as the reverse complement.
TAAACTGATAAGCAGACGAAAAAGTAATCACCATCACACATATCATTCGCCAATAAGCAGGCAATAAGTTTGTAACCAACAGAAAAAAACAAGGAACAATAGTATAATTTACAAAATCAACAATATTATCGAGCAAAGCACCGTTAATTTCTGGTATCACTCGTTTAATGCAAATCATTCGAGCAAACATCCCATCAATTGCATCAATAAAAATTGCACCAGACATTAGCCAAAGCGCCAATAAGAGGTTGTGCTCATAAATAGCTAATAACGAAAGCAATCCTACACAAGCACCGCTCGCTGTAAATGCATGAATTAACCAACCTAGGCAACGTTGCCTAACGTTTGGTTTTTCAAAAGAAGATAGTGTACTCAAAAATTGCTACTCCACATTCTTTGACTTTGAAAAAGCGAAGTATAACATTACTAACCCTAATAAGAGTGATAGAGTAGACCCTATTATGACACCAAGTCGTACTTCTGCTAAATATATATTCTCATTTTGAAAAGCGAGCGTTCCGAGAAATAAACTCATAGTAAAACCTATACCACATAGTATGGCAACCCCATAAAGCTCTAGCAATGACGTTCGCGCCGGTAGTTTTACTAAACCCATCTTAATTAAAACCCAAGAAAAACCAAACACCCCTATTTGTTTTCCAAAAAATAACCCCACTATAATCCCTAACACAACGGTATCCAGCAAAATATTAAATGATAATTCATGAAATGAAAATCCAGCATTGACTAGAGCAAAAAGTGGCATAATTAAATAAACCACCCAAGGATGTAAACTATTTTCTAATCGATGTAACAAAGAATGATTTGGCTGTTTTTGTGTGGATTTTAAGGGATGATCTGCTGGTATAGTCAATGCTAATAAGATGCCTGAAATCGTTGGATGCACACCCGAATGCAATAAACATAACCAAAGTGCAGCGCCAATCAGCAAATAACAAAATAAAAAACGCACAGGAAAAAACTTAAATAAAAATAATATACCTACTAAAAAAAGAGATAAAAAAATAAATACATAAGAAAGATGATGCGAATAAAAGAATGTGATGATAAAAATCGATCCAATATCATCAAAAATAGCCAATACCAACAAAAATAATTTAAGCGCTCCTGGTACGCGTGAGCCAAAAAAGGATAGCGCCCCTAAAGCAAATGCGATATCCGTTGCAACAGGCGTCGCCCAAGCCTTGGCTGTTATCGGATTTGTATAATTAATGGACAAATACAGTGCGGCCGGAACAAGCATGCCGCCAAGCGCTGCTACAATTGGTAGTAGCATTTGTGAGGGTTTAGATAAATCTCCTTCTAAAAAACCACGTTTTAATTCTAATCCAACGAGTAGAAAAAATATCGACATGAACCCTTCGTTAATTAAAAACAATAAATTATTCGTAATATCTTGATAAATATATGAAAATCTAGAGTTCGCCCAGATCATTGCGCTCGCCGCTGCTATAAATAAAACAATTCCTCCGGAGGATTCAAGTTGTACAAATTTTTGAATTAAAGTGCGCATAGTTGTAAAGTTTACTTGGGCTTAGACTAATGAAATAACAGTATCTCTCCATAAACAGTATTGTGTTTCATTGTGTTATGCAATAAATTCAGCACATTGCTAAGAAATTTGTCTTTTAAGGAGTTAAACAAAATGTCTATACCAAAAATGTCTGATTTCGACCTGAAAGGGAAACGGGTCTTAATTCGAGAAGATTTTAATGTCCCGCTTAAAAATGGGGAAATCATCAGCGATCTTCGCATTCGCGCTGCATTACCAACCATCAAACAAGCTCTTAAATCGGGAGCAAAAGTGATGTTGATGTCCCATCTTGGTCGTCCGGAGGAAGAGGGATTCGATCCAGCATTTTCGCTTGCTCCAGTAGCAAAAGCATTGTCAATCTTATTAAAAACAGAAGTACCTCTTATTTCGCATTGGGTTGATAGTAGTATCAATATAGCCAACGCTAATATTGTATTATTCGAAAATGTTCGTTTTAATCATGGTGAAACAGATAACAATGTTGAGCTTTCTAAAAAAATGGCTACTCTTTGTGATGTATTTGTCATGGATGCTTTTGCCACTTCACATCGGGCAGAATCATCAACTTTTGGTATTATCAAATATGCTAAACGAGCTTGCGCTGGCCCACTTTTGTTGGCTGAATTAGAAGTGCTAAACAACATCTTAGATAAACCAACCCATCCTGTTGTTGCAATTATTGGTGGCTCAAAGGTTTCAACAAAGTTAGCCTTACTAAATTCTTTAGTGAAAAAAGTAGATTATCTTATTATTGGTGGAGGTATTGCTAATACCTTTCTAGCTGCTGAAGGGTACACGGTGGGTAAATCTCTCCATGAACCTGACCTAATTGATGAGGCAGAACGATTAACCATCGAAGCCAAACAACGTGGTGCTGACATACCACTTCCTACCGATGTTATCGTAGCTGAACGCTTTGCTGAAGATGCTGAGGCTTATGTTCGTTTGGTATCACAAATTGATGACAACGAAAAAATATTTGATATGGGCCCAGACACCATCAAACATTTTATTAGCCTGATTAAAAAAGCAAAAACCATTTTATGGAATGGCCCTATTGGTGCCTTTGAAATTGATGAGTTTTCTAAAGGTACTGAAGCCATCGCTAAAGCAATCGCTGAAAGTAAAGCATTTAAAGTTGCTGGCGGCGGTGATACACTAGCAGCTATTGAAAAATATCATGTGAATAGCAAAATCGATTATATTTCCACAGGAGGTGGGGCATTTTTAACCGTATTAGAGGGTAAAAAATTACCCGTTATCGCTGCATTAGAGGAACATGCAGGGAAAAAAAATGAAAAGGTTGTATGAGCGCTCTCCGTCGCACTAAAATTGTTGTTACCCTTGGTCCAGCACTGGATGATCCTTCTGTTTTAGAAAAAGTTATTCTCGCAGGCGCGGTTGTATTTCGTGCTAATCTTTCACATAGCGAAATTAGCGTGCATGAAGCTCGCATCATGAAAGTGCGAGAAATTGCAGCACGGCACGAAAAAATTGCTGCTATATTAATTGATCTACAAGGTCCAAAAATTCGTATCGGCCGTTTTAAAAATAAAAAAATTCATCTGCGAGAAAACCAGCAATTTATTTTGGACACTACATTAGATGAAGATGCGGGTAACGAACAAATTGTTTCTATTGGGTATGATAAGTTACCTCGCGATGTGCATACGGGCGATACCTTATTACTGGATGATGGCCGTATTGTATTTACGGTTACCAAAACCGAACCCACTCAAATTCATTGTCAAGTCATCGTCGGTGGAGAACTATCTAATAACAAAGGCATCAACCGCTTAGGCGGTGGAATATCAGCCGCAGCGCTTACTGATAAAGATCGTACTGATATCAAAGAAGCAGTTCGACTCAAAGCAGATTACATTGCTATTTCTTTTCCACGTGATGCTGATGATATAAAAGAAGCACGAATTTTATTAAAAGCTGCGGGCGGTCATCCCGCCATTATAGCTAAAATTGAACGTTCGGAGGCAATCACCAATCTTGAAAATATCATACAAGCAGCAGATGCAGTCATGATTGCCCGTGGTGATTTAGGCGTTGAAATTGGTGATGCCGAACTTCCCGCTATGCAAAAGAAAATCATTAAAATTGCTCGCGTGTTTAACAAACCTGTTATTACCGCAACACAAATGTTGGAAACCATGACTTACAACACCATCCCCACACGCGCTGAAGTTTCAGATGTAGCAAATGCGGTACTCGATGGTACAGACGCTGTGATGCTTTCTGGAGAAACGGCTGTTGGTTTATATCCTGATAAAGCAGTTGCCGCTATGGATAGAATATGTTTAAGCGCAGAAAAACATCATTACTCAAAAATAGTTCGTCATTCGAAAGAATATCCATTGAAATATGTTGACGAAGCTATTGCAATAGCTACAATGTACACGGCAAATCATCTAGATATTAAAGCTATCATCGCTCTTACGGAATCTGGCACCACTCCACTTTTAATGTCACGGGTAAATTCTGTTATCCCCATTTACGGCTTGAGTAGGTATGACTCTACTTTGCGACGTATGACACTTTATCGGGATGTCTATCCTATTCCGTTTGATGCAACACATATTGATAGACGCATATTGAATCAAGCCGCTATTTTAGAATTAAAAAAACGTGGCATCTTGAACAATGGCGATTTAGTGATTATTACCAAAGGCGATTTAATCGGCGTACATGGCCGCACAAATTCATTAAAAATAGTAACCGTCAGCGATTTCTCCAATTCATCCACTGCTTCTCCATAAGTATTCATTTTCCATTTTAGTAACCCCTTCATACAAAAGCTTATCTAATCATCACTACAAATCAAATTAAATCAGTTTATCTCGTTTTACCCATGATATGTGCGCCTCGCTCCCCATAGATGTAACTTATCCAAAGGAAATATGTTCATGTTTAATCATTTTTTTAATAATAAGATAGCGGGAAAATCATTTATCACATATGCTATATCAGATACACAAGGACTGGAATTTGTATTGATCGAAAAACCTATGATAAATGGACAGTATCAACAGGAAGAAAACCCTCTCAATTGTTGGTCACCTCAAGAATCTGCCAAATTAGCAGCAAAAAAGGTCGGCCCTCATGTTTATACATTGAATCTTGAAAACGAGATCGTAAATTTTTTAATTCTTGGTTGCCAAGGAAGCGGTAATGATGCACAAAAAAATGTGGCTGAACTGTTACATCATATCACCGTTCAAACCACACCTGCCTTTGTACTGATGCTGGGCGATCATCTTTACGATTACGGAGCAAAATCACCGGGTGACCCAGGATTTAATGAGCGATTTCATCACATCTATCACCCTGCTATGCGCGCCATCATGATTCTTGGTAATCATGATGCTAATTATCATTCAAAACGTGTTTTAGACGTCACTTATGCAAATAGAAGAATTATTGTTTATCCTTCTGGCGAAGAAGCAGAAATGAACGAGGTTGCTCATACTTATCTTTTTCATAAAAGCCAAGACATTGAAACTGCGATAAATATTTTTCAGCAGGAAAACATCACGCTAAATGATCTTTCACAATGGAATATGCCTTATTTTTTTTATTCGCTTATTATTGGTAACACACAAATTTTTTGCCTTGATTCGAATACTTACGCAAAAGATTTTCTGTATTTTAAAGCAAAAAAAAACATGGAAGGGAAAATAAATCAAGCAGAATGGATTCAACATGAATATCATCAAGCAAGACTTTCTGGGAAAAAAATAATTTTTGCTCAACATCACCCCCTTTACACATGTGGCAAACGATTTTTTAAATCAGATAGTAAGCATTATTTATATCAAGAAGAAATTAATGAATTAAATAATATTTTACGATCTAAAACTGAATCCTATAATATGTTGCTAACATTAATCTTTAAAGACCAAGAAATGGTGCCTGATCTGATTTTGGCGGCACACGATCATTTTACAAGTTATTACAATAATAATGATGATGCATACACATCATATAAAATTCGTCAAGGAACATTTGGTGGTGGCGGTGGAAAACTACAATCGCGAGAAAGTTTTGCTGAACATCCTTACGTAGGATGTCATTTTGAAAACTATGGGTTTGGCATGCTCACTTGTTCAACTAAGCATTCAGAACCATTTACGCTTGATTTTTTTACTTTGAAAAATGACTATCCACAAACTAAAAATTATTTCCATTTAAAATTTAACGATCAAAATCATTTGCCTCTTCGCATTCCTAGTACTGATACAAGCTTAGAAATATTTCGTCAGGAAACATTGCCTATATGTAATCGTTTTTTTGAATTTTTGCAAAAAGAAGAATTACAGCGAATCAATCAAGTGAAGCCACAAGGGTGGTATGCCTTTTTTTCCAATATAGTAACGAATGTTGTCAACTATAGTCTTTGGACAAATGACGAAGCCGAAACAATCAAGTGTGTGCAAGAAATTATTAATTATTTTAATCAATTTCAACTTTCGGATAAAGAAACAGTTAAAAACGATTTATTTGCTCGTCTCACTGACACATGGCCAAAAAATGGTGCCTTTTCTCAATACATCGATTTATGCCAACACTTATTAGGTGGTGAAATTATAAATAATTTAATGATGGCGAATAATGAAATGCTTGATAAAGATAAAACGTTTTCGTTTGCTTAAAGGAGATAAAAATGCTAACTATTCATTTGCGTCTTTCATTATTTTTGCTGGCACTATTATTTCCTTTATTAAGCTATGCTATAGAAACACTCCCTGCACCTAAAACAGTTGCCTTAACATTTGATGATGGGCCATCTCCTATTTATACACCGCAAATTCTTGCTATTTTAAAAAAATATCATATCAAAGCAACTTTTTTTGTAGTAGGAAGCAATGCAAAAGAATACCCTGAACTCATTAAAGCCATTCATGAAGCAGGGCATCCGATCAATAGCCATTCAATGACACACCCCATGCTCACCAAATTATCGAATAAAACTTTACAGTACGAAGTTGCAACACCCAGCATCATTGTCTATAACATAATTGGCATCAAACCTCTTTGTTTGCGCTACCCTTTTGGCCTATCTAACGAACATGTCAGAAATGTGATACGCGCTAATGGTATGATACCTGTTCCTATGGGTTTTAATTCCTTCGATTATGAGCGCCCAGGAACACAAAAAATTATCTCTTGGGTGCTCCAGAATGCGCACGCTCGTCAAATCATTCTATTGCATGATGGCTATGATAAACGCGAGCAAACTGTAGCTGCCCTCCCCTCCATCATTGAAGGAATACAGAAAAAAGGATTAGGATTCAGTACGATTTGTGGGTAGACTTTTATTTGTTTACTCCGAGCGCAGCGCATCAATGGGATGTAAGCGCGAAGCAAGATAAGCAGGATAAAACCCGAAAAAAATACCGACCATGACCGAAACTGTAAAACCCGCGAGAGGCGGCAATAAAAATAATGTAAATTGCCAATGCCAAAAAAGAGAAATGATATAAGCAATTACAATACCGATTAACACACCAAGCAATCCGCCCACTAACGAAAGCATCACCGCTTCCATTAAAAATAATGCGCCAATATCAATACGTTTTGCTCCAACAGCTAGCCGAATACCAATTTCTCGACGTCGCTCGGTGACTGAAACCAACATAATATTCATCACACCAATTCCGCCTACAATCAATGAAACACTACCAATTAAACCCAGAAAAACAGTTAAGATCTCATTTTGTTTTTGCATGCGCGCGATTAATTCTTTTGCACTACGAAATGTAATCTGCTTTCCTGGTAGTAATTGGTGAAGCGTTTGGGTGAGTACATCTTCAACTTGCATAATATTCGCATCAGGCAATAAGCGCAGAACAATATTATTAATAGTTGCATATTGACTCAATATCATCGCGGCCATGATGGGAACCATGATAGAACGATTAATATCTGCATAAAGAAAATTATTTTCTGGCCACTCATCTGCAACCCCAACAATCACAAAAATATTCTTATCAATTTGAATGTGTTGCCCTAATGGTTCTTTAAATGAAATCTTTTTCAATGTCTCATAAACATCACGTCCTATTACACAAAAAAATTGATATTTATCCATCAAAGAAATAAAACGTCCCGCATGCAATTTAATTTGGGCAATGGTTGCAAAGCTATCTGTTACACCTAAAATCATGGCATTGACTGGATTACCTGCATAAGACATAGATCGATAGAGTTGTACATAAGGCGCGGTTTGCTGAATCGTTGGACTTGCATCTCTCAAATCTAATGCTTGCAATAAACTGAAACTTTCTGCTTTTCCTATGGCTTCTAATTTTTCATCTTCACCCGGATAAATGGATACAGCTAATAAATCCGTTCCTAATGCTTTAAATTGGCGTAGAGCTTCATGAGTTGCCAATTCTCCACCAAGCACCATCGCAACCACCGATGCTGTGCCTACTAATACTCCGAGTAATGCTAGTAATGATCGTAATTTAGAAAAATAAAGATTGCGCAAACCCTCTTTTGCATGTTCAATGTATTTCACTTCTTTTAACCCAATTAATTAAACTACCCGCTTCAAGTATATCCATTTGTCGTTTGGACAAGCGATGTCGCAAACGTATTTCTATATTTTTATTGTCAAGTTGTAGCGTGAATTCGTTCCCACTCTTAATCTTATTCCACACTTGATTGATAACCAGAACATCACCTGCTTGAATGCGCTGATAGTCCTCTATATTCACAAAGGTTACTGGCAGCATGCCAAAGTTTATCAAGTTTTCCCAATGAATACGCGCAAAACTTTTAGTCATGACCAATTGCAAACCAAGATAACGTGGCGCCAATGCTGCGTGTTCGCGACTCGAACCTTGTCCATAATTATCACCTCCAATAATTGCGTGTAATCCTCCTTGATCGCGTAGGGCTTTTGCGCGTTTTGCGTAAGTCTCATCAATCATGTCAAAAGCAAATTCGCTAATTTTTGGAATATTACTACGATAAGGCAATACACGTGCGCCTGCTGGTAAAATTTCATCTGTTGAAATATTGTCCCCTACTTTTAATAACACTGTTAATTTAAGATCATTTGCTATTGGTATAAATGTAGGAAGTAAAGCAATATTCGGCCCTTTTACTAATTTTATTTCACGCGCTTCTTCCAATGCCAATGGTGCTTGTAACATTGCTTTATTAAGCACCCATTTTTTTGGCCATTTTACTTTAGGATAGATACCTAAATCACGTGGGTCGGTAATTTTGCCCATCAACGCAGATGCTGTTGCAACTTCCGGGCTACACAAATAGACGCTATCTTCTTTTGTTCCTGAGCGACCAGGAAAATTACGCGGTACCGTACGCAAACTATTTTGTCCTGTTGCTGGTGCTTGTCCCATACCAATACAACCATTGCAACCCGCTTGATGAATACGCGCACCAGCATGAATAAGATCAGCGAGCAAACCATTATTAGCTAATTCTTCGAGAATATTTCTGGATGCTGGATTAATATCAAATGAAACGTGTGGGCTAATACGTTTTCCTTTTACCATGAGTGCTGAAATAGCAAAATCACGATAACCAGGATTTGCCGATGACCCAATATAAGCTTGATATAAATCACGTCCTGCTACTTCGCGTATTGGTACGACTTTGCCAGGGCTAGAAGGTAATGCAATTAATGGTTCTAATTTCGAAAGATCAAGCGTATCTTGCAAATCATATGTGGCTTGTTTATCTGCTATTATTTCTACCCAATCTTGTTCGCGTTCTTGTTCGCGCAAAAATTTTAGCGTTTCTTTATCACTTGGAAAAACAGTTCCGGTTGCACCTAATTCTGCACCCATATTAGCAATGACGTGCCTATCCCATATATTTAAATGTTTTAATCCAGGCCCATCATATTCAATCACGCAATCCACACCGCCTCTTACACCATGGCGACGCAACATTTCTAAAATAATATCTTTAGCACTCACCCAATCAGGTAATTTTCCTATTAACTTTACACCTAATACTTTAGGCATATTGACATTGTAAGGATACCCTGCCATTGCCATTGCAACTTCTAATCCACCCGCACCGATTGCCAACATACCAATCGCCCCTGCTGCACAAGTATGACTATCCGATCCCACCATGATTTTTCCAGGCTTACCAAAAAATTCCATGTGTACCGGATGGCTCACACCATTTCCAGGTCGACTAAACCACAAACCAAATCGTTCTGCTGCACTTTTTAAAAACAAATGATCATCGGCATTTTTATAATCTTCTTGAATCAGATTATGATCCACATATTGCGCGGATAATTCTGTTTCCACTCGATTTAGGCCCATCGCTTCTAATTCGAGCATCACTAACGTTCCAGTTGCATCCTGGCAAAGCGTTTGATCAACCTTTAAGGCAATTTCTTCTCCAGGATGCATCTTACCTGTAACGAGATGAGATTGAATCAATTGTTGGGTAACGTTTAATGGCATTGTTGCACTCCTTTGCAGTCCAATCTATATTAAGTAAATAAATTTATTGTACCAGATCGGTGAAATATAATTCCAAACGCATCCTAAAAAAACACAACGATTTTATTGTTATTATTTCCACTTTTTGATAAGCTTTTGACCTACTTACTAAGAGAGAAAAAAGGATGTGGTCATTCTTTGCCTATTTAGCATCGCCAAAAAAATTTATTTCTATCTCTAACAAAATCATGCCGTGGTTAACTTTTTTATTTTTACTAACTTTTGCTTACGGAATAATTGGTGGGCTAATGTTAGCTCCTGCCGATTACTTACAAGGCGATGGATTTCGTATTATTTATGTTCATGCGCCTTGTGCTTTCCTCTCGCTTTTTATTTATGCGGTAATGGCACTAGCTGCGGTTTCTTCGCTCGTCTTTCGACTGAAGCTAGGATCATTAATAATCAAGCATAGCGCTCCTATAGGAGCAGGATTTACTTTTCTAGCTTTATTAACAGGCAGCCTGTGGGGTAAACCCATGTGGGGAGCATGGTGGATTTGGGATGCTAGGCTCACTTCTGAATT
>MGXW01000052.1 GCA_001801495.1 Gammaproteobacteria bacterium RIFCSPHIGHO2_12_FULL_37_34 | reverse complement strand
TCAGCACAAGGCGTACCATCATATCGAACAAAATGTAATTTAATTTCTCTATCTTTTGGGATTTGAATCACATCCGGTTGATAAATACCATCTTTTACTAAAATGTTAATGGGCTGATCAGCCATCATGACTTTCGCGCGTCGTTTGCTAAAGAAAAACCACCATAAAACAACGATAATAAAAACAATACCTGCTACATTCACAACAAAATTAATAATCGTCATGATGAGCTTCCTCGATGAACACGAAATAATCGCAAACGATTAGCGTTTAAGACAACCGTCAATGAAGAAAGCGCCATAGCAGCTCCAGCCATAATAGGGTTTAATAATATGCTAAAAAACGGATAAAGAATGCCACCAGCAATAGGAATGCCTATCACATTATAGATAAACGCACCAAATAAATTCTGTTTTACATTACGAATAGTCGCGCGCGAAACGAGAATTGCATCTACCACGCCATGCAATGAATGGCCCATCAAAATCAAATCGGCGCTTTCAATCGCTACATCCGTGCCTGCCCCAATAGCAAACCCAACATCCGCCTGAGCAAGTGCTGGCGCATCATTTATGCCATCTCCAACCATACCAACCATCTCTCCTTGTGCTTGTAATTCTATTACTTTTTCTGATTTTTCTACCGGCAATACTTCTGCTATCACCTCTTGAATACCCGCTTGATGCGCAATCGTGAGTGCGGCTTTTTGATGATCGCCGCTTAACATTAATGTTTTCAATCCTAATTGATGCAAGCGTTGAATTGCATATTTTGCCTCCGGTTTAATCGTATCAGAAATGCCGATGAAACCAGCTAGTTGATTATCTATTGCAAGATAAACAATCGTTTGGCCTTCTTCATATAGTTTCTCAACATGCACGGTAAAATCAGTTAACGAAATATGTTGTTGTGTCATTAATTTCATATTACCAAGCAACACATTTTTTCCGTTGATTAGTGCACTTAATCCAAATCCTGGGAAAGCTTTAAATTCTTTTGAAGGATATAACACCAATTCTTTGCTTTTCGCGCTATTTAAAATGGATTCAGCAAGCGAATGTTCAGACCCCTGCTCGACACTTGCTGCAAATTGTACTATGTCATTTTCATTCCACGAGGACAAAGCAATAATGTGAGTAACACGTGGCTTACCTTCTGTAATGGTTCCAGTTTTATCAAAAATGATAGTGGTTAATTGGCGAGTTTTTTGTAAAGCATCGCCATTACGAATTAACACGCCAAATTCAGCGGCTTTTCCAACACCTGCCATGATACTCAAAGGCGCAGCTAACCCTAAAGCACAAGGACAAGCAATCAGTAATATGGTTGCAAATGTCACACACATATAAGCAAGCTTAGGTTGCGGCCCAATGTTAAACCAAATGAGTGCGGTTATAATCGCAATAACAATAACTGCCGGAACAAAAAAAGAAGAAATGACATCCGCTAAGCGGGCTAAAGCAGGTTTAGAGTTTTGCGCTCGGGTTACCATCTCAATAATACGAGCAAGTACTGTATCATTACCAATGCTTGTGGAGCGAAATAAAAAAGTACCTGTCTTATTAACTGTGCCACCCACCACCTTATCATGTATTGTTTTTTCTACAGGTATCGGCTCACCTGTTAACATCGATTGATCAATACTGGAAGCACCTTCAATAATCACGCCATCCACCGGGATTTTCTCACCAGGCCGTACGCGGATGACATCGCCTACAATCAATTCTTGTAAATCAACATCTACTTCTTTACCATCTCGCACCACTCGCGCTGTTTGAGGGCGTAACCCAATTAATTTCTGGATCGTTTCTTTGGTTTTGCCGCGTGTGCGCATTTCAAGCGCAGTGCCAAATTTTATAAAGCCAATGATAATTAATGCTGCTTCAAAATAAACTTCACGTGCATTTTCTGGTAATATGGTTGGATAAAGCACAACCAACATCGAAAATAGCCATGCCACACCCGTACCCATCGCAATAAGTGTATCCATATTTGCAACGTGCGCTTTTAAAGCTTGCCATGCCCCAAAGAATAGGTCATGCGCTGAATAAATTAAAACAGCAAGCGATGCTATACCCAAAACAATCCAAATTACTTGGCCCTCTTTGGTATCAAGGGTAGGGATATTTGGAAGATAAGTAATCATCATCAATAAAATGCCAACACCTGCTGCTAAATACGATTGTTTCAATAAATATTTGTAATGCTGATATTCATCATTTTGCGCTACTTCATCTTGAGAGGTTGTGACCTCATTAGCGGTATAACCAGCTTGTTTGACCGCTTCAATCAAAACAGAAACTGCGCTATTGCTTGTTTCGACAGTAGCGATTTTACTAGCAAAATTAACTTCGGCGCGAATTACACCTGGCACTTGGCGCAAAATCTTTTCTATTGTCGTCACACAGCTTGCACAAGTAATGTCTATGATTTTTAGCTTAAAAATGTTTGTGGTTGATTTCATCGTTTAATTCTATAAAATCAGATTGACGAAAATAGCCCTATCTAACAATGATAACATAAACTAACTTAGCACCAGCTAGAAACATAGGTTGGCAAATGACCCTCATGAATGGTCAAATAAAAAATGAATTTCCTGCCATGGAATGGCTGTAATATTATTCCTCAACAAAAATCTTTTTGGTGTTTGACAAACAATATATGCTTCTTTAGTATTTTTATATTCCTGCAGAAATATTTCTAAGTGACGGCAATCTTTTACAGTTGGGCGTTCATTCCATTTCACTTCAATAGGGACATAATAAGAGTCTTGTTGAATCACATAATCTACTTCGGGCCCAGCATGATCCCGCCAGTATAAAATTTTAGTTAATGACTGTTGTAATCGAGCATAGCGAATAAGTTCAAGACCAATAAATTGTTCAAATAAATTAGCCATCACGTGGATTGGAAGATGAACACCTTCTTCAGCACATAAACGACGAACTCCTAGATCGAATAATAGAATTTTTGGTGCTTTACTGAGCCGAGAACGTGTAGAAGAATGAGTGAGCGGTTCGATGCGCTCCGCAAGCAAGCAATCTTCTAAAATTTGATAATAAGTAGCAATGGTTGTATGGGCAACACCAATTTCTTGTGAAAGTTTACTTAAATTAATTAATTTGCCAGATTCATTTGCGGCTAAAAATAAAAATTTCGCAAATGAACCCACATTTCTCACCAAGGCTTCTGCTCGAATTTCCTCTTCAAGATACGTTTTTACATAGGAGTTCAAATCAATATTTTTATCTTGTTCCGAGATCTCCATAAAGATGCCAGGTAAACTTCCATAGAGTAATAGAGAAGAAAGTGAAGGTGGCGGTAGTAACATTTCCGTAAGCAATAGCGGGTCTAAATGAATCAGCACCACGCGACCAGGCAATAAATTGACGTTGGCACCATGTTTTAGTTTTCTAGCAGATGATCCGGTTAAGATGAAACGAGCAAGTTGCCGATCAATAAGATCTTGAATAACATCTAAAATGATTGGAACACGCTGTATCTCATCAATAACGACAATAGGGTCCTTCATTTGCTTTTGGCGGATTTCTGCTTCAATTTCACCTCCTAACAAGCTCGGGTTTTTTTCATATTGCTGGCGCACAGCGGGTTGCACGAAAGAATAGTAAATATTAGGTTTAATTTGCTTTTGAATAAAAGTCGTTTTGCCTGTTTGTCGTGCTCCTAACAAAAGTACGCTCTTCCCTCTTGAAAGAGCTTGCTGAACATTCAATTGTATTTTTCGCTTTAAATACATCATACACTCAATTATCACTGAAAATTGAGTATTAATCAACTATTATGGCTGATAATTGAGTGTAACAATACAATTGTATGTCTTAGGAGCTCATCTTACGCAATAACGAGCTGTTGACTTCATTTCGGGTTTAAATTATTCGTTATTAATTTTAATGTTCAAAATAATGGCGGAAAAATTTACGAAATGGAATATTTAATTGCTTAAAAACAACTAGAATAGACTTTGTGAGTGTTCTTCATTATACTCATCGCCATTATAACGCTGTAGATGAAGTTAAGGCATATGGCCACAAAGCCACTCAATAAAATCATACAGCATCAAGCTTACCAAATTGTACTTTACCAGCTTCTGGGTATTGTTATTTTAGCTGTTTTAGCTATTCCGGTAAGTGGTCTAGGAAATAGTTTATCCGTATTTGCTGGTAGTATGGCTTATGGTTTACCTAATTTATTTTTTGTTTGGCGGGTATTTCGTTTCGCTGGCGCTCATCAAATGACGCAATTTATAGCCAACTTCTTTGTTGGCGAGTTATTAAAGCTGATGTTAAGCGCTGTTTTATTTTTAATTATTGTGAAAACTTTGCCTGTTAGTTTACTATCCGTACTCATCGGTTTTATTGGGGCAATTATTTTATTTTGGCTAGCTTGTATTGGATATTTCTCGAAACAACATAGCAACTTAAGGTCAATCAATGAGTGAAGCGAGCAGCATAACAGCTGCACAATATATACAACATCATCTTGAGCATTTAACGCTCAACTTAAAAACATTTACTATAGATAAAAACGGTGGTTTCTGGTCGCTTAATTTAGATACGCTGATTGTTTCGATCGTATTAGGAATAATCATTTTTGGTGGTTTACGATATGTTGCTGTTCGAGCAACAGAGGTACCGAGAAAATTACAAAATCTTGTCGAAATCATATTTCATTTTGTTAATGGCGCTGTGCATGAAGTTTTTCATCATAAAAGCACCTTTATTCCTTCATTAGCATTAACAATTTTTCTTTGGGTGTTCTTTATGAATGCCATGGATTTGCTTCCCGTTGACTTTCTACCTCGTTTATTAGGATTATTTGGCGTGCCTTATTTCAAAGCAGTTCCAACTGCTGACCCTAATGCAACCTTTGCCATGTCAATTTCTGTCTTTTTACTCATTATCATTTTTAATTTGAAAGCAAAAAAACATAGGCTATTAAAAGAAATGCTCACCTTTCCTTTTGGCCCTTACTTATTTCCTATTAATCTTGCTTTTCGTTTAGTAGAAGAATGTGTGAAACCATTGTCACTCGCGTTGCGGTTATTTGGCAATATGTTTGCAGGCGAACTCATTTTTATTTTGATTGCTATTATGCCTTGGTGGATTCAATGGGGGCCTGGGGCCATTTGGGCTATTTTTCATATTTTAGTCATTTCATTACAAGCGTTTTTATTCATGATGCTCACCATTATTTATTTAAGCATGGCACATGAAGGGCATTAGTTTTTAGTCATTGTTCATTTTTAAGAGGAGGTGTTATGGATATTGTGAGTATTATTGGTCAGGTACAAGGGTTTAGTGTATTAGCTGCTGGATTACTCATCAGTTTAGCGGCTCTTGGTACAGGTATCGGGTTTGGTTTGCTTGGCGGTAAATTTTTAGAAGGGGTTGCAAGACAACCTGAATTAGGTCCGATGCTCATGATGCGTATGTTCATTATGGCAGGTTTAGTAGATGCATTTGCAGCTATCTCCATAGTCATGGGCTTGTTGTTGTTTTTTGCAACCAATCCATTCTTGGCTGCTGTGCTAAGTGCAGCCAAACCTGCGGCTAGTTAATTCATACCGAGGAAAAACGATGGACATTAACGCTACGATTATTGGTCAATTTATTACTTTTTCTATTTTAGTTTGGTTTACCATGAAATTTGTATGGCCACTCATCATCAAAACCATGCATGATCGAGAAAAGAAAATAGCGGATGGATTAGAAGCAGCAGAGCGTAGCAAACATGAATTAGAAATGGCAGAACATAAAGCAAATGTAATCATTCGTGAAGCCAAACAACAAGCAACGCACATTATTGAGCAAGCTAATTTGCATTCTGCTCAATTAATTGAAGAAGCTAAAATTCAAGCTAAACAAGAGAATCAACGTATTATTGACATGGCGCAAGGCGAGATTGATCGCGAAGTGATACGAGCAAAAGAAGGGTTGAAATCACAACTGGCTACACTTGCAATTGCCGGTGCTGAGAAAATTATTCAACGCCATCTCGATCCTTCTGCTCAACATGATTTATTAACCCAATTAATTGCCGAGATCTAACCATGGCTAACCTCGCTTATATTGCGCGCCCTTATGCATTAGCTGCATTTGAATATGCTCGTGATAAGCAACAACTCTCTGCTTGGAAAGCTTTCTTAGAAGCTGCTTCCTACGCTGCTAAACAAGCGCCCATTGAAAAATGGTTAGTAGACCCGCAAGTTTCATCTGAGAAATTACTTGTTTTATTTAATGAGGTATTAGCTTCTTTACTCAATAACGAGCAGAAAAATTTTTTGATTTTACTCGCTCAAAATAAACGCCTGATGATATTATCCGATATTTCAACCTTATTTAATGCTCATATCGCTGCACTAGAGAAAATGAGTAATGTACGCCTCATCACAGCAGTTGCGCCTCAAGAAACATTCCAACAACAACTCGCAACAACACTCGGCAAACGCATTCAACATAAGGTTACATTACATTGTGAAGTGGATCCGACTATTTTAGGGGGTGCAGTCATTCATATGGGTGATCGGGTCATTGATGGCTCTGTTCGTGGTAAGTTAACTCGGTTATTGCAAAATTTGATTGGGTAGAAATGAATAGACTTTGAAAGGTAGACAATTATGCAAGTAAAGCAATTAAGTCCAACAGAAATTAGTGATCTCATTAAACAGCGCATTCAATATTTTGATATCAAACCAGAGGTGCGCACCGAAGGTACGATCGTCAGCATAAAAGACGGCATTGTCCGTCTGTATGGTTTAGCGGATGTCATGCAAGGAGAAATGCTTGAGTTTGCCAACCATACATTTGGTCTTGCGCTCAACTTAGAGCGAGATTCAGTTGGTGCAGTAATCTTAGGTTCCACCAAACATCTTTCAGAAGGACAAACTGCTAAATGTACTGGTCGCATTTTAGAGGTCCCAGTAGGAGAAGCTTTGCTTGGCCGCGTTGTTAATGCACTAGGTGCCCCCATTGACGATAAAGGTCCAATCAAAGCACAACTAACATCCCCTATTGAAAAAGTAGCACCAGGTGTGATTTATCGTCAACCTGTATCCCAACCCGTGCAAACTGGATTAAAAGCTATTGATTCCATGGTGCCTATTGGTCGCGGTCAACGTGAACTAATCATTGGGGATCGACAAACTGGTAAAACAGCCATTGCTATCGATGCTATCATCAATCAACGAAACATGGGCATAAAATGTATTTATGTTGCTATCGGACAAAAAGCATCCTCCGTTGCGGCTGTTGTTCGTAAATTAGAAGAACACAATGCTCTTAGTCATACGATTATCGTTGCTGCCACAGCAGCTGATCCTGCTGCTATGCAATATATTGCGCCTTATGCGGGTTGTGCAATGGGTGAATATTTCCGTGACCGAGGTGAAGATGCGCTCATTATTTATGATGATCTCACCAAACA
>MGXW01000051.1 GCA_001801495.1 Gammaproteobacteria bacterium RIFCSPHIGHO2_12_FULL_37_34 | reverse complement strand
AATATTTTGTTAGCCACACATGCCATCATGTATCCGCCGCTTGCAGCCATTTTATCTATGGTGATTGTCAAAGGGATGTATTTAGCGCGCAGTCGCATGAGTTGTGCTGCTGCTAAACCATAGCCTGGTACTGTTCCACCTGGGCTTTCTAAGCGCACTATTACTTCATCTTGTGTTGTAGCCACATTTAAAATAGCTGTAATTTCTTCGCGTAGCGCGACCACAGCAGATGCTCTTAAATCTCCTTGAAAGTTTAAAACGTAGATATTTTTTTCTTTTTGGTCAGATTTTTGTTTTAATTTATTTTCTAATTTTTTTTGTTTCAAGTATTTTTTAAATTCTTTTTTGGATAATGTTTCGGCCATCAATTCTTCTGTTGATTCATGATATTTCTTATTCAAATTTTTAATCATCAATCGGCCTTTCATTTTTTCTTTACTTTTCGCAAGTAGAGCAAAGAAAGCAGCGAAAACAATTAAAATAAATATAACAAGAATGAGTATTTTTGCAGAGAATAATGCAAGTTCAATAAAAGCTTGGGACATAAGCGTTCCTATGAAAGTGTTATCGGTTTGATAAGAATAATTTTTTGTATCGTTTTTTTATGTTTATTCGTGGATAATGTAACGGTGACAAGTTTCCACTCCCATCCAGAAGATGAAGTGATCATATCCTTAGATTCTAATTCACCATCGTGGCGTTTACGAAACAACCAACTATAAGAACGAGGAATCATGCCAATGGTGCCCACCCATAATGGTGTGTGCGATGGTTGAAAGATACGACTAGATTCCCACAGGCGAAGTACAAAAAGTTTTTTTGCTGTACCGATTTGTTTAACTAAAATTAAGCTGGGTTGTTTGTCAAGATATTGTGGAGAAACCAAAGGTAAATATTGTGAGCTGCGAACATCTGAAATACGGTGCAACGTACTGACCCAATTCCGAGGGGGAGGTAATGCCCAACCTTTTTTTAGTAATGTGTTTTTAATTTTATTTAAATTTCCGGCCCATTGAATATTAATATTTTGTGAGGGAAATCCAAATAGACTCACTCGCGATTCAGGAATGGCTTCATCTTTTGTCCACCAAGTATTCAAATCAATTGTAGTGGTTGGCCAATCTAGTTGAGTGAAATTAATTTTAAACGGGGTAAAATGTTGATAGTAAAACCACGAATAACTGATAGATAATGTTAAGAAACAAACAGCAGAAATGCCTAGCAAGGGTATGGGTTTTTCATACTGACGATGAAAAGAAAGAATAATTAAAATTAATAAGGCCGCACTTAATAACCATGCAGCTAATACATCTGTAAACCAATGTGCTCCTAAATAAACACGAGAAATGCCAACTAAAAAACTAATGATTGCTGCTGGAGTATAAATTAACCATCGTTGTTTTTTAGGTAATGGGGTTGCGATCATAAAAGCAATACCCATGTAAATAGTTGCTGCAAGCACTGCGTGCCCGCTAGGCATAGAGAAACCTTGTGGAGATTGAAGAATGCCCCAAGGCCGAGGAATTTGCATAAAATGTTTGATGAGTGAGATGCCAGCGATTGGAAATACACCAAGCGCTAAGGTATGGAATGCAGCTCGCGGACGCTTTTTCACGATAAACCAAATCATCAATACAAAAACAACAGAGAGAATGACTTGTCGTTGCCCAAGAAAAGTGAAGGCTAGCATGATATGATCGAGCGTGTTATTACGTATTCCGCGAAATAAATGAAATAATATATCATTAATAGGTATATAAGCTGGACCAACCCATTTAACATACGTTAATAAGCTGGCAAGAACAAAAGTGGTTAGGATAAAATAGAATATAAGAGTGAGTTGTCCGTGATGTTGTTTGGGATCATGATGTTTTAAAAGGACAGTTGCAATATAGAAATAACGTGATTTTTTTAATACATTCCAGAATCGAACCAGCATATTTTCAGTTTGTTGACTAATGAGCCGCAGCATTTTGTAAACCAACCAAAGACATAAAATGATAAATAAAGTGATGAGTAATAACACCAACATAACGTGCATAGCAATATCGGGTGGTAATTCGAGTGATGCTGCGCCTAGCAAAATACCAGGGAACATATAAACAGGTGCCCAACCGATGGCCGATGTTATATTGGCAACAGTAAATTGCATAGGCTTCATACCAAGCATGCCAGCAACCAAAGGAACAATTGCACGTACTGGCCCCACAAAGCGACCAATAAATACACTCATCACACCGTGTTTATGAACAAATGCTTCGCCTTTTTCTAATAAACCAGGATTAGTACGAAATGGCCAAGCCACACGCAATTTATCTTTAAAATAATGTCCCATCCAATAACTAATACCATCACCAATGACCGCACCTAATATGGCCCAAAATAAAGTTTCCCATAAAGGAATAACGCCTGCACCAGCTAAGGCACCAATAGCTGTCATTGTGATGGAGCCAGGAACAATTGTACCAATAATAGCAACTGATTCACTGGCAGAAATGAGAAAAGTAACAAATCCTGCCCATTGTGGATTCGCGTTTAACCATTGTAAAAGAGGACTGACGACATCTGACATTAGCTTATTTTTTCTCCCGCAGCTTGTTTATCAGCATGATAAGATGATCTGACCAGAGGGCCGCTTGCAACATTTTTAAAACCAAGTTGTTTGGCAAATTCTCCCAATTGTTTAAACTCCTCTGGTGTAACAAAACGCGTAACAGGTAAATGATAACGACTAGGTTGTAAATATTGCCCTAAGGTGATCATATCAACGTTATGAGTATGAAGATCAATCAGGGTTTGTTCAATTTCAGCATTGGTTTCACCTAATCCTAACATTAATCCTGATTTGGTAGGAATAGGTGAAAAGCGTATTTTAAAAGATTGTAACAAACGTAATGAGTGAAGATAATCGGATCCTGGACGTGCTTTTTTATAAAGGCGAGGTATGGTTTCAATATTATGATTAAACACATCAGGCAATGCTTTTGCAGTTTCATCAAGCGCAATTTCCATGCGACCACGATAATCAGGTACTAAAATTTCAATTTTAATTTCTGGATTTTTTTCTCGAATGGCTTGAATACAAGCAGTAAAGTGACTTGCACCACCATCGCGCAAATCATCACGATCGACAGATGTGATCACAACATAGCGTAAACCCATTTGTGCGATGGTATGAGCAAGATGCGTTGGTTCCTTGGAATCAAGCGGCTCAGGTTTGCCATGCGCAACATCACAGAAACTACAGCGACGCGTGCATTTGTCACCCATGATCATAAAGGTTGCTATGCCATGTGAAAAACATTCAGGGAGATTAGGACACGATGCCTCTTCACACACAGTAACCAATTTATTTTCACGTAATAATTTTTTTAAATCATAAACAGCAGAAGAAGCAGGAATACGCACGCGAATCCAATCTGGTTTGCGTAATGGATTTAGTGTAGGTTCAATTTTAATGGGGATACGAGATAATTTATCTGCTCCGCGTTGTTTCAAACTCGCCATACTCAGGTTCTCATATAAAACTTGCTTCATTATACCCTAATTTTTTCAATAAATAATTGACCAATTGATTACTAGCTTCATGTACATTACTAGGGCCGCCGAGATCGACACATTGCGTCATTTTAAGACCTGGATATCCGCAGGGATGAATATTCGCAAAGGGTTCTAAATTCATAGCAACATTTAAAGCCAGGCCGTGATAAGAGTAGCCACGGCGTATGCGTAATCCGATAGAACAAATTTTGTGTTCTTGTATAGTATCATTTAAGTTTTCTGGAATATTGACATACACGCCTGGTGCGTTGCAATTGGCATAGGCAAGAATATTATAGCTGGCCAAAAAATCGATAATGGCTTCTTCAAGTAATGTGACGAATTCACGCACATTCCATTTTTTTCGTTTAATATCAATTAGTGTATAAACCATTAATTGACCTGGCCCATGATAAGTTACTTGACCACCACGATCAGTTTTTATTACAGGAATATGACTAGGATGTAAGATGTGCTCTGGCTTACCACTTTGCCCTTGTGTGAACACAGAATGATGTTCGAGTAACCAAATTTCATCCGGTGTTTCATCTGTTCGTTGATGAGTAAAATCTCGCATAGCTTGCCAACAAGCCAAGTAATCTTGGTATTTGAGCCAACGGATATTAATGGTAGGGCATATCATGGTAGTCATTAGGTTTGTTATCTTCAAGAGGATAGTTTGGAGGCGCAAGATTATTTTCAAAAAAAGTTTGTGACGATCGATATAGTTTACTTGGCGGTAAATCATTATTTTTTTCGTCTTCTTCACGTTTCCGTTTTAATGGTAATGTAACGAAATCATCTATAGGTGCTGCATCTAATAAGGGTTGAATGAATTTAGTAGCTTGCCAATCTGGTCGTGGTATGAGTGATTGATAATGCCAATCGATTTCATATCCTAGATAAAGG
Source organism: Gammaproteobacteria bacterium RIFCSPHIGHO2_12_FULL_37_34 (assembly GCA_001801495.1). GTDB lineage: Bacteria > Pseudomonadota > Gammaproteobacteria > DSM-16500 > DSM-16500 > Aquicella. Next base: position 4,124 of record MGXW01000051.1, on the reverse strand, counting down.
GTGCCATGTGAATGAAGTTGTTTGATAATGATTGGTGTGGTACGGTCGCTATTAATGATAACCAACGTAACATGGAATACACGCGCAAGCGCTTGAATACCAATGGGATCGACCCACGTGCCGCTTTTGCTTAGTTTTTCAAGGTAATCGTCAGGATTTTTTTCATCAATAAATCCGCGATAAAAATCAAAATATTGTTTAATGTGATTGGCCGTCATTGTGCGTAAGCTCGATGCATCACAAGATAAATGAGATCCGCATCTTAACATTTGATGAGCTATCGCGTGAAAAAAACAATCACCATCAGATTGTGTATCAAAACATTCATATCCCCATGCTTTTGCTTCTTCTTGTAATTGCAATTTGTGTTCGGAAATAGCATAGTGATTTCTATAGAACTCAAGAATAAATTGATGTGTGCGGATTAAACTATCTTTTTCAACGGCATTTTTAATTTGGTAACAATATTCAATTGATTTTTCAAATACTTTAATTGCTTCACTACTATTCTTTTCGCGAATGTAATAAAACCCTAATCGTTTATAACTTTTTGCCATTTTCGAAAACTCTTCGTCTTGTTTCGGAGTTATTTTTTCTAAAAAAGCGATGCTTTGTTGTTGTGTATGAATAATGTCTTGTTGCCCTGATTGGCAGTATAAATTAGCAAGATTATCATATGCGCATGCTAAACGTTTGTAAACGTCATTTTTTTCTTCCGGAAGAAGTGGATTGAGATCCTGTAAAGAATTAATTTCTACTTGAAGTGCATGGATGGTTTTAGAAACATTATTGTTTTGAATATTATTATACAAACCATGGGTATGCATAAGCAACTCCTTCTTGTTTTCGTTTTCCCAATCAAGTGCATGTTCAAAAGCTATAATAGCTTCATCCATTTTATCTAATTGTTCATAAATCCAAAACAAATGATGATAAGCCACTGCTTGGCAACATTTTGCATGGTAGCTGTTTTTAATCTCTAAAGCATAATGGAGAGCTTCTTGCACAGCTTGAAGAATTAAATTAATCTTACTTTTTTTTGCGAGATAAATTTTACTTAATTCTATACAGCAGTTTGATAAAAGTTCTTTATCGGGATCGTCAATTATTTTTATTTTTTGCAAAAAGTCAATTGCTTTTTTATAAGCGTGGCATGCTTGATTATAACTACTATATTTTTTACCTTCATAATAGTATTTCTTTCCAAAATATCGATGAAGAGGGTCCCATTTTTCTACTGCATCTAGGGATATGAAATCAGGGTGATGCACAATAAAACTCGCTATTTTTCTATTTTCCGCTTTAACTGCCCAAAATAATGATGTTTCATCACGACTATTTTTTTCATTTATCCGACCAGGATGCTTAGCTAATTTTTTAACTTTATTTAAGTTTCCTATTGCAATCGCAGCATGCAAATCAGTTGTTCCATCTTGAAATTGTTGGATAATGTTGGGGCGAGCAACATATTGAATGATCTTTTTACTATTTTCTAATGCCCAAAACAATAAATTATGAGTATGAACACTGGCATGTAAATCAGCATGCGCTACCTTGATGAGATATCTTAATGTTTTAAGACTTCCGGATTGAGCTGCCCAGTCTACAGGTTTAGATAGATGATCAGGATGAATGCAATTGACGTATGCTGATTGTTCTTCGACTGGTTTTTCTTCAATCAATTGTTTAACTTTAAGGTAACCATTTTTTTTATCCGCAGCTGCAATATGTAATTCGTAGGGCATAGTGCTTTCCTTGTTTTCCTCTAGCTAGTATTGCTTCCTGGGAACGATTAGAATGGAATTATAAAATAAAAAATTGCTTTTTGCTTCTTTTTTCCAGGCTAAAATATGAATAATCGTATACCAAAGATATTTCAACACCCACAAAGTATGATTGATCAAAATCAACTCGGTGTTTCCAGGATAACAACTGTTTATCATCACACAATGGAAGCGGCTCTTTATCAATACTTAAAAATCAAGATTCATCCTTGTATCTTATCCTTTCTCGGGAAAACGATTATCGTACGCGGTCACTATGAACGCATGAAAAGCAGTGCGATTTTTTCAATCTTTATCACAACAACTCAAAGCAGAGCATGCATTGATATGCGCAAAGCAGTATAGTTCACATGTTAATCCAAGTATGCGCGTTATGTCATGGCGTTACTATGAGGTAGCCGGTGTAGCTCAGTTGGTAGAGCAACTGATTCGTAATCAGTAGGTCCGCGGTTCGACTCCGCGCGCCGGCATCAAATAAAACCAACAGATTACAGGTAATTGATAGGTCAAAACAAGAACAATACATGGTTTGGGGTTCCTTTTAGTGTTTGGCTAGATGTGAAATCTGCTGAAATTGCTTGATAAAATAAGGTTATGTTAATGTGCTATCTATACAATAATTACACCAAAATATAAAAATATTCATCGAGGAAAGGTGCAATGCTCCGAAAACAAGCTAGCTTTAATCAGTTGCCTATAGAAATCTTATTTGAAATATATAGCTATCTCAGTCTTGAGCAGGCATCTGTTGTTACAGCGGTGAGTAAAATCTCGAACAAGATTATTCAAGGTAATCTATTTTTTTGGAAGAAAAAATATGAGCGGCATTTCCCTCATCTTTATGATGACTTAACAAGCCAAGGGAATATTAATTGGTATGCTGAATTTCGTAAAACATATGCTGAGGAGTATAAGGACTTATCAACTGATGATCGCCGATTATTTTCATTGGTAAAAGAGAGTGATGTTGAGAGCTTGCAAGCAAAAAAAATAGTGCTAGCTAGTTTTAACAAAAAAGATAAAAGTGGTAAGTCCCTTTTAAATTGGGCTCAGAAAGTAGGTAATCAGCAAGTACTAAATTATTTTTATCAGACTGCACAGGCAAGTTACATAACCGAAAATCAATATATAGTTGATGTTTCAAAAGTCGATGAATATGGCAGAACCATACTTTATTGGGCGCTCACCTGTTATCAAGACTATGAGCAAATAGCTTTGTTATTATTGCAGGGCAGTAAGTTCGACGAAAAATATTTTACTATGCAATACCAACCTATCCATATTGCTGCACAAGAAGGTCGCTTGAATGTGGTGCAAAAGTTAATTCAGAATAAGCCTGAATTGCTAGAGCAAGTTGATGCCTGTGGTCAAACTCCTTTACTTTGGGCTGCGGCAAAAGGCCGTGCAGAGGTGGTAGATTACCTTATCAGTAAAGGTGCTAATTTGAATGTTTCATCTAATCATCCAGGTGGTAAAGATCATGGCAAAACGCCACTTTATTGGGCTGCTGATAATGGATATAGCGGAGTTGTAGAGACTCTTCTCAAGCATGGCATTACCCCTAGTTTAGCTAAGACAATTGATAAATCTAAATTAAATGAGAAAGTGAAAGCTGAAGTAGAGTTACTCGAATATATTCCCAAGAGAAGCAGCCAATCTAAATATAAAACATCTTTTACACTCTTTTACCATAAATTCAATTTTGGTTTTTCCAAAAAAGAAAAACTTAATGCTGCAAATGCACTAAAAAATGTTGTTCTTAATGGAGCTGATAAATCTATCCTTGATCTGTATAAAAAAGAATTAAACAATGGTGATTTAGGTTCAATTTATCGTAGTTTACGAGTTAGATGAGCATTTTTAACTTAACACTCGTCACGAGTGATGCTCTAAAAAACATTTTATTTTTTTATGCCTTCAATTGCTGCTTGGACGTTCTTTAAAACTTTAGCTGTGACTTTGTTTTTTGCCTCAAGTTTGTTGATATAAGCTTGGGTCACACTCATATACGTTGCTAATTCATCTTGGGTTATTCCGGCGTTAATGCGGATTAGGGCAACAGGATTGTCTACATAATCGGTTAATTCAAAAGGTGCATAGCCATTACTAAGTGTCATAAATAATTCTCGATTGTGATAGGAGATGAGATATTTTTAACCTTGAGCGCTGATGTTTTCTAATCGTTTGAGTGTATCAGGGTATTTTCTTACTAATAGAATAAGCGCGGCTGCTTGGTCATTCGGTACAATTTTTCCTTGTTCCCACTTTTCTAAAGTACGCACAGAAACGCCTATTTTAATAGCGAATACCGCGCGCGACATGTGAAGTTTTTCGCGAGTA
>MGXW01000050.1 GCA_001801495.1 Gammaproteobacteria bacterium RIFCSPHIGHO2_12_FULL_37_34 | reverse complement strand
GCAGTAAAAGAAAATAAAATTGCCTGGCTTGGGCCTATGCAAGACTTATCATCCTCTCCCCAAGAACTTGCTATCTCCTGTCATGATTTACAAGGACGATGTATCACTCCTGGGTTAATCGATTGTCACACTCATTTGGTATATGCAGGAAATCGCGCGCATGAATTTGAGTTAAGACTGCAAGGCGTATCTTATAAAGACATTGCACATCAAGGTGGTGGCATTCATGCAACCGTTCTAGCCACGCGAGCAATTTCGGAAAAAGAACTTTTAAAAGCAAGCCTAAGTAGAGCACAAGCATTATTAAAAAGTGGCGTAACCACCCTAGAAATTAAATCGGGTTATGGCCTAGATTGGCCAACAGAATTGAAAATGCTTCGCGTTGCAAAACAAATTGAAGACAACTTACCCCTAACCATTTACAGAACTTTTCTGGGAGCACATACCATTCCGCCTGAGTTTCAAGGGAAACCTGATGATTACCTTGATCTTGTATGCAATGAAATGATTCCACGTGTTGCTAAAGAAAAATTGGCTGATGCTGTTGATGTTTTTTGTGAAAAAATTGCTTTTAATATAGAACAAACCAAGCGTGTTTTTGAAGCCGCCAAAGCGCATGGTTTAGCTATTAAATGTCATGCAGAACAATTATCAAATAGAGGTGGTGCCACACTTGCTGCCCATTATCATGCGCTATCTGTTGATCATCTTGAATATCTTGATGAAGCGGGTGTACATGCTCTATCAACATCAGGAACAGTAGCCGTATTACTTCCAGGTGCATTTTATTTCTTGCAAGAAAAACAATTGCCGCCCATTGATTTATTACGTCAATATCATATCCCCATTGCTATTGCAACAGATTGCAATCCCGGTACCTCACCCATTCTATCCATGTTACTCATTTTAAATATGGCGTGTACTTTATTTCATTTGACACCAGAAGAAGCATTACTCGGTGCCACCAAACATGCAGCAAAAGCACTTGGATTAGAAGCATCGCTAGGCACACTAACAGTAGGTAAAATAGCCGATTTTATTGTATGGCATACTAAAGACCCTGCTGAATTAGCCTATTACATGGGATTGGATTTTATTGATCAATTGGTAAAAGCAGGGAAAATCATTCAGTAATTATTTAAGAGAATGTTCATTAAACTCTGTCATTGCTTATGTAAACGAGGGACGTCGCGGCCATGGATGGTTTAAAGCGCCGAGTACAGGGATGTACGTTCCCGAGTTACATAAGCAATGACAGAGTTTAATAAACATTCTCTTATTTAACGAACCCACTGCAAACGATCTGGAATGTGATGTCCGCGACGCGTTAATTTTAATGTATACACACTGTCTTTCATCACGCAACGACGCACAGCATAAGCAATTGCAACCATCACCATCAAAGGTAAAACAATTGTAAAATCATTAATGAGTTCAGCAGTCATCACAATTGCTGTTAATAATGCGCCCGTACTTGCTCCTACCATTGCAGCCATTCCAACTAATGCGCCGAGTTGTATATTCATATTCATTTCTGGAAATAAATAATGGTTAGCACTCACATAGCCGCCACCTACAGTAGCCCCAATAAATAATAATGGAGAAAACACGCCGCCTGATCCACCCGAACCTAAGGTGATCGCTGTATCAATTAATTTTAATAGCGCCAGAAAAAATAAAAATCCTGGGTGTGTAAGTGTTTGCTTTAACACATCCATCACGGTTGCATAACCTACACCTTGAATATAATAATGTCCAAATGTTTGTAACATAAAATACATGCTCACACCTAATAAAAACATGCCCAGCATATGTCGTATGTAATAATTTCCTGGGATTGCATCAAATAAATCTTCAGCAAAATAAATCGCGTGAATAAAAAGAACAGAAAATAATCCTAACAATACACTCAAAACCAAATAACTTCCTATTTCCGCTATATGCATGTGTAACATAGCGTGAGTTGTAAATGGAATAAAAGGCCCACTACCAAAATAAAAATAACTGGTATAAGTTGCAACAGCTGTTGCAATACTGACTGGAATAATGGTGCGCGCACTCCATTCTGGTAACATAATTTCTAGCGCAAACAAAACACCGCCAAATGGCGTATTGAATGTCGCAGCAATCCCACCTCCTGCTCCACAAGCAATGAGAGTAATACGCTCCCAATCGGCCACCTTAATCCATTGTCCAATAGCCGAACCAAAAGCCGAGCCAATTTGCATGATAGGCCCTTCACGCCCAACAGACCCACCCGAACCAATAGAAATAGAGGATGCCAATGCTTTAATAATTGCAACAATAGGACGTATCACACCACGTTGATAGCAAATAGCATCGATGACTTCAGGTACACCATGTCCTTTTGCCTCCGGGGCAAAATGTTTAACAAGAAAAGCGACAACCCCCGCACCAACAACTGGAACCAAAATGATGCCCATTCCAAAACGACTGGGCGCGGCATGTTGTAACACATCGTAAACGATAGAAAATCGTCCATAAAAAAGAATATTGTGGAATAAAGCAATTAATTCTCTAAATAAAATGGCGCCTAACCCAGCAATGATACCAACCAAAATAATTAAGATATAAAATCTTACTGTTACTCCATCGATCTTCCCATATAACATGATCTTCTGTTCCATGTTTTTAAAAAGTTGGATTACTTTCATCACAATATAATAAGATATGGTATATCTTAACAAAAAGGAGAAACAAGATGTTAAATAAATTACTCGCATCAGCAATGTGCGCTGTGTTTGCAACAATTGGCATTCATCAGGGCGTAATGGCTGAAACCAAACAAACTAGTAGTAATCAAATGATAGATCAAAATAATATGATGAACCCAGCTAAAGGAATGGAAAAATGTTATGGCATTGCAAAAGCTGGTCAAAACGACTGTGGTACCGCCAGTCATATGTGTGCGGGAGAATCCACTATGGACAATGATAAAGAAGCATGGATTTCGGTACCTACTGGTTTGTGTAACAGAATAGTAGGTGGATCTGCTCAATCGCAAGCCCAAAAGAGTTGATGTCCTCAAACATTTTTTCTATAAGGCCGTACATGTGAAATCATCATTACAATTAGCAGGTATTGGACTTAGAACACCTCATTATTCTGAAATACTTGATAAAAAACCAGGTGTCGCATGGTTTGAAGTGCATAGTGAAAATTTTTTTGGCGATGGTGGTAAACCTGCTTATTTCTTGGAAAAAATTCGCGAGTATTATCCAATTAGTTTGCATGGAGTAAGTTTATCAATAGGCTCTGCTGATGAGTTAAACTGGCAGTATTTAAAAAAATTAAGAGATCTGATTAAATGGCTTCATCCATGTCTTATCTCAGATCATCTTGCTTGGTCTTCCATTCATGGCCAATATTTTCATGACTTGTTACCCTTGCCTTACACTGAAGAATCGCTTAAACACATCATTAACCGCATTCAAACAATCCAAACGTTTTTGGATAGGCAAATTTTAATAGAAAATATTTCAAGCTATGTTCAATATACTCATTCAACCCTATCCGAGTGGGATTTTATAAAAGAAGTGGCACAACAATCTGGATGTGGCATTTTACTTGATGTAAATAATATTTATGTCAGTGCAATGAATTTAGAATTTAATCCTGCTACTTATCTTGCAGGCATTCCTCCTCGTTTCATCCAAGAAATTCATCTGGCAGGATTTACTAGCACCTATATCGATGATAAAGAAATGCTGATTGATACTCACAATCGTCCTATTGTTCCAGCAGTTTGGAATTTATATCGAGAAGCCATTCGATTATTTGGTATTAAACCAACGATGATCGAATGGGATACAGATATTCCTGCATTAGAAACATTATGCCTCGAAGCATTTCGAGCCGAAAAAATAATACGAGAAACTTATGGCAGCTCTAGAAAGCTCACAGCTTGAGTTGATTGATGCGATTTTATCAGATCACTATCATGAGACATTATATCCAACATCCCATTTATGTATTTATCGGAATAATATTCTATCTGGTATCATTCATGCTTTGCATGACACCTATCCTCTCTTGGTTAAATTATTAGGCGATGATTTTTTCCGCCAAACAGCAAAAGATTATTATAAACACTATCCCTCTCGTAGTGGTAATTTGCATGAGTATGGGGAATACATGAGCGCATTTCTGGCTAATTACCAACCGGTTAGTCATTTGCCTTATTTAAGCGAAGTCGCTCAATTCGAATGGTTTTGCCATACTTTATTCTTCGCGGCAACACCACAGGCAAGCAACATGCTATCGTTAACAGATATTTCTCCTGATCAATACCACCAATTGCATCTCGTCCTACATCCTGTTAGTCAATTAATGAAATGCCGTTACCCCTTGTTGCAGATTATTGATTTATGCAACAGAGAATTAAACGAGACGATCGATATGCATGCGGGAGGAGTACATGTATTAATTATTCGAAAAGAACTGGATATTTCTCTTATGCCACTTGATGAAAATGAATTTATTTTTTTATCTGCACTCATAGAACATCAATCTGTTGCAAAGGCCTTAAATTTAGCTTTGCAGATAAATCCCAAATTTGAATTGGATCAAAAATTACCGCTTTGGGTGGAAAATAAGATTATTTCATTTTAGGTATTCATATTCTCTTAACAATTCAGCGAAACGTTTGCCATCTTCTGTTCGATTTTCATAATAATAAATACGTAAATAGTTTTTCAATAAATATTCATATGGTGAATGAATCAAAATAGAAAGAATGGTCTCAATCCAATTTCGATCGGATGGATTGCGAATATCACAACGCTGAAATAATATGGCTGCTAAAATTTCGGCCTTACAGGCTTTACGAATTGCATCTCCTTCTTCGTAACTTTGAACACAAAAATTGAGCATTCTTTTTTTATTCCATTCACGCCAACGATGAAAAAAATTCAACGCTAATGTTTTGTAATAGGGTGTGGCTTGATCATCTTTATTTGCTTGCATCAAAACAAGAAAAAATAAAATGGGGATAGCCGCCTCCACATTTGCCCAGGAGCAATTACCACTGATTTGAGACTCTATTTTCAACTCGGTAATAGGCGTTAATCCTAATAGTTGATCTAATTCATGATTAATAAATTGACTGGTTTGTTTGGTATAAAGAATATGTTTGAATAATTCTTTGGTTAAATGTTTAGTGTGTGTGACACGATAAAAAACAATGTTGTCATATAACCGGCTGTCTTCACGTCTATCGCATTTTACCCACGTATCTCCAGAACAAATAAAAGTAATAGCATGGCCTTCATAACCAACCGGGATCAATAATGGCTGGTGTTGCAATAGTGAATCAATTTGAGTGTGATGGTTTTTAATATCGATTAAATATTGCTGGTATTGAATGAGTTGCGATGCATTTCGAATAACCTCCACAATAAACTGCGCCAGACCAGAATAACGCCGCAATTGTCGTGCAGCAAAATGATTTTGAAATTGGGCCAATGAATCAGCAATTAAACCTAGTGTTATTTCAATATAAAATCCTTCAAAATCAATTTCAACAAATTGGTTATTTTGATCAACAAGATTTGCGGTACCAATTAATTCAAACAAATGTCCTAACAATTTTGTATTAATAAAGTCTTGAGCAAAAATTGGATTGGCGCCTGCTTGAATGAATAGTTGTTTTAATTGTTTTTGACCTCGTAACATCGGCATCACCACAACCGATTGCCCTGCAAAATTATAGCTATTTGGATTGGCGCCCTGTTTAATTAGTAAACGACATAAATCAAGATTATTGTTTTCAGCTGCCCAATGTAATGCCGAACCACCTGTTGCATCTTGTTGATTGGGATTGGCCCCATGTTCAAGCAATAACTTACTTAATTCAATATTATTTATAATTGCAGCTTCAATGAGAGGTGTAAAACCATACTCATCAATTTGATTCATTTCTTCCCCGTGGCGAAGAAATTGCATCACACTATTAATATCTTCTTGTAAAATAGCATCAGCAAGAGAAAGCATAGTTGGTTATCATTTTTTTGTAAGGCGTGGTACGTTGTTATAGGTATGATGTAATTGATGTTGTAATTGCAATTGTAATTCATCCCGTTTTTCTTCATTGGTTAGCGCGGTATTTTCATTCGGTAAACTAATAACTTGTTTATCTATACCACTAAATTGGGCTTTATCAGCTAATATCGGGTTGGGTTTATAAGAACCAGCATGACCTCCGCCCATCCGTCCATAGCCATATCCTTGCGAGTAGTTTTTTCCTTCTTTTATAGCTTGTCGCAATTCCCGCATTTCTTTTTGTTTTTTAACTCGTAATTCATGAATATCGTTGTGAACTGCCAATACATGTTTCTCCGCCTCAAGAGAAAGAGTTTCTCGATTGGTAATAAAATCATGGAATTCAATTTGGCCACCTTGACCACTTGAAGAATCATCCTCTTCTTCTATCAGATGATTTTTTTCTTTCAATCGCTTGTGTTTTTTATCTGTTGACATCATAGGCTCTATAAAAGGTTTGATTCTTTCTCATATTATAGACTAACTTATTGGATTTAAAAGTCTTTTTATATTTTTATAATACAATCATGTAGTTTTAGGATGATGATTGCATAGCTATAAAAGCAACGCCTGCTGTATACATCACCGCAGAAACTACTGCTACTTTAGTGAAAAAATTACAACAATTGTTCATAGTCAATCGTTGATAGCGTGTACGTTCAAGCTCATCAAATAAAATACTATGTCGATGAAAAGCTTGATTGATAAATTGTATAAGCTCCATTTCATTTTCTAGCACTAAATGAGTATTCATCCAATTCAAAAAATAACTTAATGTGGTTTTCTCAAAACTATAAAAAGTAACGCCATTTTCATTCTCAACATGAATCTTTGCTCTATCAAAGAGAGCGTGTACATATTTTTTTAATTGTTGACCTCCATTTAAATCTCCTAAAATTCTAGTGAGAAAATGTGCAAGAATTTCAGTAGCATTTTCTTTTATATTCAAAGCATCAAGATAAGCCACGTACGTTTCTGTTGA
>MGXW01000049.1 GCA_001801495.1 Gammaproteobacteria bacterium RIFCSPHIGHO2_12_FULL_37_34 | reverse complement strand
GCGGAAATTTTCCTTTCATCGCTAGAATGATTCCATTCCTATTCAATAAATGCGCTGTTGCCTCAATCAGTAGACGCAAACTTCCAAAAGCGCGTGACACCATACTATCAAAGCTATGTTGTGGATGAAAAGCATCAGTTCGATTATGAACAACCTCAACATTTGATAATTTTAATTCAGCGACAACTTGAGTCATAAAACGAGTTTTTTTACTGCTTTTATCTAGTAATACCCAATGATGTTCTGGATGCATAATAGCTAATGGTATACCTGGTAATCCTGCTCCACTACCCACATCAAGATATCGCAAGCCTTGCAAATAAGGTTGAATGAGTAAGCTATCGATAATATGTAAATAAACCATATCCTCTAATTTCGTAATGGTTGTGAGATTAAATACCCGATTCCAAGTTTGCAAAAGGTGGAGGTAATGCATCAGTTTTTCTTGCTTTCTAGGATTGACTATTAGCTGGTTTTTGCTCAGTGCTTGAGAAAGAAGTGTGTAGGGAATGTTTGGTTCAAGAGACATTTTTTACCTTTTTTTCACATGTACCAACAGCAAAGAAATTGCAGCAGGTGTCATGCCAGGAATACGTGATGCTTGTCCAATAGTGGTTGGGCGTATATGGGTTAACTTTTGGCGAATTTCTGTAGATAAACCAATGACGCGATCATAGCAAATATCTTGTGCAATCAGTGTTTTTTCTTGACGACTCAATTTTTCAATTTCCTCTTCTTGTCTATCAATGTAACCAGCATATTTAATTTGAATTTCAATTTGTTCTGCGGCTTTTTCATTGGTTAAACCAGGACCTAGTGTTTCTATTGACATTAGATCACGATAAGTAATATTGGGTCGGCGTAATAGTTCTAACAAATTATATTCACGCGAAAGAGAAGCCCCCTCTAGAAAAACTTCTAATTGTTCAGCAGCAGTGGAATGTGGGTGGACAAAAACGGTTCGTAATCGTGATTTTTCTTGTTCTATCGCCAAACATTTTTCTTCAAAAGATCGGAGGCGATTTTCATCGATTAAACCAAATTCAAATGCCTTTGGGGTTAAACGCAAATCAGCATTATCTTCACGCAATAATAATCGATATTCAGCACGACTTGTAAACATGCGATAAGGTTCTTGTGTACCTCGGGTTACTAAATCATCAATTAAGACACCTATGTAAGCTTCATCACGACGTGGTGTCCAAGGTTTTTGATCATGGATATAACGCACCGCATTGATTCCAGCAATTATTCCTTGGGCGGCCGCTTCTTCATAGCCGGTTGTACCATTAATTTGTCCGGCAAAGAAAAGTCCGGCAATTGCTTTGGTTTCAAGCGATGGCTTGAGATCGCGAGGATCAAGATAATCATATTCAATTGCATATCCTGGGCGCGTAATATGAGCATTTTCAAAACCACGTATAGAGTGCACAAATTCAATTTGGGTGGCATAAGGTAAGCTGGTTGATATGCCATTGGGATACAGTTCGGTAGTCGTTAATCCTTCTGGTTCAACGAAAATTTGATGCGATGTTTTATCAGCAAAGCGCGTGATTTTATCTTCAATAGAGGGACAATAGCGCGGGCCTATTCCTTCAATTGCACCTGTATATAGGGGAGATTCTTTTAAACCAGCACGAATATGATCATGCGTTTTTTCATTAGTATGCGTGATGTAGCAACAAACTTGTTTAGGGTGTTCATCTGCTTTTCCCATAAAAGAAAAAACAGGGGTGGGCGTATCACCTGCTTGCTTTTCCATCACGCTAAAATCAACAGTGCGGCCGTCAATGCGTGGAGGTGTGCCTGTTTTTAAACGCCCCACATGAAAAGGAAGATCACGTAATCGTAAAGCAAGCGTTTTTGCGGGCGGGTCCCCTGCTCGCCCAGCTTCATAATGGTTGAGCCCGATATGAATTTTACCGGCTAGAAAAGTACCTGCTGTTAAAATAACTGTTTTACCATAAATCTTTAATCCCATTTGAGTAATGATTCCAATCACTTGATCCTGTTTTAGAAGGAGATCATCAACGGCTTGTTGAGACAGATGGAGATGGGGTTCTGTTTCAAGTAGATGACGAATGGCTTCTTTATAGAGATTGCGATCGGCTTGGGCACGTGTTGCACGTACGGCAGGGCCTTTACTAGCATTTAAGATGCGAAAATGAATGCCAGCTTGGTCAGCAGCATGTGCCATGGCGCCACCCAAAGCATCGATTTCTTTGACAAGATGTCCTTTGCCAATTCCACCAATAGCGGGGTTGCAAGACATCTGACCCAATGTTTCGATGTTATGGGTGAGTAGGATCGTATTTGCACCCATACGAGCAGAAGCGAGAGCAGCCTCTGTTCCAGCATGCCCGCCACCTACCACGATCACATCAAATTGTTGTTTAAAATCAATCATGAGTAAACCAGTCAAAAACAGCTATTTTACTATTTTCTTGCAATAGGAGTAAAATTCTTTAGTGATTCCCGCTAACCGCGATGGGGTGTTCTTAGAGGGGAGAACCGCGATTCTCCCCTCTAAGTGCAAGCACAAGCCTTGCCCCGGATTTAGTCCGGGGCAAGGCTTGTGCGCAGCATATAAACAATCGAAGGAATTCCCGCGTTCTTAGCGGGAATTCCTGAAAATTCTTATTCTGAAAGTAGCCTTTATATGAGGAAGATATGAAAAAAACCGCTTCAGCGGATATTGTTATTTTTGGCGGTGGAATTGCTGGCTTATGGCTATTAAATCGTTTGCGCCAATCTGGTCTTTCTGTGATTCTACTTGAATCAGGTTATCTTGGGGGTGGGCAAACGCATAAAGCACAAGGCATTATTCATGGCGGAATGAAATATGTTTTGCAAGGAACATTCACTCGCGATGCTTATGCCATGCAAGAAATGCCACACATTTGGAAACAATGTTTGCAAGGGAAAGGCGAGATTGATTTGAGTCATGTTCCTATTCTTTCTGCACAACATTATCTGTGGTCGCAACATAAATTTACTTCTAAATTAGCCGGGTTATTTGCTAATCTCGCATTAACTAACAAAGTAGAATCTCTTTCCAAAGAAAATTATCCTACAGTATTCCAACACCCAGCTTTTAAGGGAGAAGTATTTTCATTAGATGAAATGGTGATTGATGTTACTCTGTTAATACGTGAATTAGTTAAAGTGAATCAAGATGTTATTTTCAAAATTGAACCTTTATGCGGTGAAGAGTTAACGTGTGATGATCAAGGACATTTAGTTTCTGCAACCGTATATATGGCAGGTAAATCAATAGAAATTACGGCTCAGCATTTTGTTTTTACTGCAGGTGTGGGTAATGAAATCATTATTCATAAATTAAAATCGCAAGAAGTAGCCATGCAACGCCGACCATTACATATGGTATTGGTCAAAACACCATTTGATTATCCGCTATATGCACATTGTTTAGGGTTTGGACCTCGTCCCAGAATGACGATTACAACGCATCGCACTCAAGATGGCAGTACCATTTGGTATGTGGGTGGGCAGCTTGCTGAGGATGGTGTAACACGAGATACTCAGGCGCAAATAAAAGCAGCGCGTGAGGAATTAAAGGCTTTATTTCCCTGGTTAGATTTTTCAGAAGCAGTGTTTGCAACATTGATGATTGATCGCGCAGAACCATGGCAAAAAAATGGGATTAAACCAGAAACGTCATTTATCAAAACCATTCACAATATAACGATTGCTTGGCCAACTAAATTAGCTCTAGCGCCCAAATTAGCACAAGACATTCTTGAAGACATACAAGCAATGCATCTGCAACCAAAAATTTTTGATACACGTGAATTGCGTTCGTGGCCTATTCCACCACTTGCAAGGCCAATTTGGGAGGATGCATTTTGCAAAAACGTTGCTTAGGGCAAAGTGGTATTGAAGTGAGTGTCATCGGACTAGGTACAGTTAAGTTTGGTCGCAATGAAGGTGTAACCTATCCAGCAGCGTTTCAACTACCGACTGATCAAGTATTAGAATGTTTGCTTCATGAAGCATATGATTTAGGGGTGAACTTAATTGATACTGCCCCAGCTTATGGCATTAGTGAAGAGCGAATAGGAAAATTGCTGCAAGGCAGGCGACTAGATTGGGTGATCTCGACAAAAGTCGGTGAAGCATTTCATGATGGCGTATCACAATTTGATTTTTCTGAGCAAGGTATAGTGCATAGCGTGGAGAGAAGTTTGCAGCGGTTGCAAACGGATTATCTTGATGTGGTATTAGTGCACTCAAACGGAGATGATGTTCGCTTAATTGAGCAAGAACACGTTTTTGTTACACTTTCGAAATTAAAAAAGAGTGGCAAAATCCGAGTGTTTGGTATGTCAACTAAAACAATAGCGGGTGGTTTGTTGACGGTAAAGCATGCAGATGTTGCCATGGTGACGTATAACCTTTTGCATTTGGAAGAGCAAAAAATTATTCGAGAAGCCAATCAACAACAAAAAGGGATTTTTGTTAAAAAAGGTTTAGTAAGCGGGCATTTGCAACATATACATTCGCAACATCCGGTCAAGGATTCTTTACAGTTTATTTTAGCTGAACCCGGGGTGAGTAGCGTCATCATTGGGTCGATTAATCCGCTGCATGTAAGAGAGAATGTAAATTGTAATTTGGCTTAGCGCGGGACAAATCGCATTGTATTTTGGCACATTTTATGCCAAAATACATAAAAGCACGTGACATTTTCTGTTTTGTCCGAATAATATGAAAATATACAATAGGTTACTTAAAATAAATCCAGATCAAAAAAGCAGTGTTTTCCTATTTGGGCCTCGTGGAATCGGTAAAACATTATGGCATTAAAATCACGTTTATATCATAATTAGATAT
Source organism: Gammaproteobacteria bacterium RIFCSPHIGHO2_12_FULL_37_34 (assembly GCA_001801495.1). Taxonomy (GTDB): domain Bacteria; phylum Pseudomonadota; class Gammaproteobacteria; order DSM-16500; family DSM-16500; genus Aquicella. Next base: position 1,885 of record MGXW01000049.1, on the reverse strand, counting down.
ATATCAAATAAAGATATATAATATGAATATCAATTGGTCTGTTAGATCAACGAAGGTTGTTGATAAGCAAGCTGAAAAATTAAGCGAGAGCGTTATACTTCAATTACGCTTCTTGTTTATGGATTTAGTTAGTAAAGGTCCTGCAGCTTTAGGTTGGCCTAATTATGGAAAATTATATGGTAAAAAAGGGAGTGATAAACGGCATTGTCATTTACAAAAAGGCAAACCTACATATGTTTGTTGTTGGGAAGTAATAGATAAAAAACGTAAGATAATTGAGGTGTATTATGTCGGGACACATGAAAAAGCACCATATTAGCGTACATAGTCACGGTCACGGATCGACGTTATATATAACTCACAGACATACGATCTATGCTATTCCTAAAAATATTGCTGATAAATATGTCGTAGAAGAAGATAAAAGAAAACGAAAAAAACCATTAGCGTCTATTAAAAGCATATTTGAAAAACTTGAAAAAAAATATACTAGAGCTGGTGCTTTATTGAAGGGTTTAAGATTGCGTGAAGGGTTATCGCAAGTTTCTTTTTCTAAAAAAATCAATATTACACAGGCAAATTTATCTAATATGGAAAATGGGCACAGACCAATCGGGAAGATTCTTGCTAAGAGAATTGAGAAGGTTTTTGGAACGAATTATCGCTATTTTCTTGAGTGATAATAGGACAAGCCTGTTCAAAATGGCTTATGTCGAGTTGAGGTTCACGTCACATGCGCTTTGTGTTTTAATGTTTTAACCAAGTCCATTTTTAAATCGTATAAATTTTTTTCTAACCCAACGGGGTAATGTTTGTCGTTATATGTGCGATAAAAAAAATCCACTTCGGTCATTGCTTTTTCACGAATAGCATGAATAGTAATCGGTGTTTGTACGTAGGTGCCTTGTCGAAAAATAGGTTGAAGTAAATCAACAAACCCATCGGTATGATCTAAATTTTTAATATTTTTAGGCTCTAACTCCATGGCTTGTGGTGTATCAGATATACCTAGCGTTAAATCATAAATAACATCCATGATATAGTGATCATTATAAAAAAATCGTCTGACTTGATGGCGACCAGGGTTGGAAACTTTAATCATATCTTCTGATAGTTTTAATTTATATTGCCAGTGGCCTTGTTGATCACGTAACGCTGATAATTTATAAACACCATCTAATGCGGGTTGATCATAGCTAGTTGCTAAATGAGTTCCTACCCCCCATGATGAAATCATCGCACCTTGTTGTTTAAGATCCTGAATGATGTATTCATCTAGCGAGTTACTTGCTAGAATGCCTGTTTTTTTGAATCCAGCTTGATCTAATAATTTTCTGGCTTGAATACTCAATGTAGCTAAATTTCCTGAATCAAGCCGAATGGCTAATAAATCATCCCCCTGAGATCGTAAATGACGGCCAATTTCAATCGCACGTTTTACTCCATCAAGTGTATGATACGTATCGACTAACAATACACAATTGTGTGGCATGACATCTGCATAAGCTTTGAATGCAGTTGCCTCATCAGGAAAGGCTGTGACCCAACTATGTGCATGTGTTCCGCGCACGGGGATGTCAAATAATTTACCGGCTAATGTGTTAGATGTGGCAATGCAACCGCCAATATAAGCTGCGCGACTTGCGGATAATGCGCCATCAGGACCTTGCGCACGACGCATACCAAATTCGATAACGGGTTCACCGCAAGCTGCACGGCACACACGAGAAGCTTTTGTGGCAATTAATGTTTGAAAATTAATAATGGTAAGCAATGGTGTTTCGAGCAACTGACATTGAAGTAAGGGGCCTTGGACTCGCATCAATGGAAGGTGTGGGAATACAACTGTGCCTTCAGGAATAGCATCTAGATCGCAAGTGAATTT
>MGXW01000048.1 GCA_001801495.1 Gammaproteobacteria bacterium RIFCSPHIGHO2_12_FULL_37_34 | reverse complement strand
ATGATATTACGTTGTTTACTATCTTTGTGCCATTCTGCCAAAGTAAATTGTTGCGCATATTGTTTAAATTGTGGAACATATTTTGTGTTTAATGGTTGATGACTATCACTGTCATATAATCGCCAAGCATGAAAATTTCCATTTTTTATATCTTGAATGGTGGGGCAGGTTTCAGCTATGCCAACTGAAATGGATATTATATAAAAAATAATTAGTGTGATTAACTTTCGCATTATTGTATCCTCTTATAAATGGCAAATTTATAGGCGTCAACTTTTTCAATTGTCGCATAATAACGATAAGCATGCCAGGCTAGGTTAAATTTTGGATAGTTGGAAAATTCCTTAAGATACTCAAAGGTTATACCATCAAAGTAAGGTTTGTTTTTTTGCACATCTACAAATATAAATAAAGGTTTGTAAGTCGCGAGCTCCTTAGTCACATTATTAACAATAAATAATTTATCTTGGTTTAATTGTTGATACTGTTTTTCATTTTTTATCGGCTGTTTAAACATGCCTGCTAACCAAGCAAAATGAGCAAATTGTGAGACAGGCTTAGCTTGGAGCAGTTCAATGATAGCAAAGGTAGGTGGCATGGTGGTTGATAAAAAATAAACGGGCTGCTGTATGAGCTCGGGAAGTATGGTTGGTAGGTTTTTTGTGGTTTGTTTGTACGCCAAAAAAGCGGTCATGCATCCATAAGAATACCAAATAGGAAATGAGAAAATTAAAGCAGCAAAAATGATAAAGCTAACATTTTGTATGATATCAATTTTCACTCGCTGTTTGCCGATATGTTTTGCAATAGTAAATAACAAAACAGCCAATAAAATAGCTGTAGAATAAGCGGGAAATAAATGATACTCCCAAGGCGAGCGTTGAATAATATAAAGTAATAAAAAACTTAATAAAGAGAAGAATAAAATATTTATAAGTAAGCTAATTTCTTTTGAGTTCGAAAAACTTTGCCATTGAGTAAAATAAAATAAAAATATCAAACTACAAAAAAGTAAAGCTTGGTTAGAGAAAATCATCAACCATGAAAAATGATAACTTTGATAATGATAGCGCATGATAAGCGGTGCGATAATTGTAATATAATTTCGATGAAATAAAAAAATAATTAATATATATATTGCAAATAATAACAGGATAGCGATTGTTTCTGGTCGTAACCAGGCAAGCCAACTTTTTTTGCGATAAGCATAGTACACTTCTATCACGATAAGTGTCATGGGGAAGAATGGTTTAATTGCCAAACCAATGCCAGCTAATAATCCAATCAGAATGTTTTTGAGAGTATAAGAAAATCTAACCGATGGTTCTCGATCTAATAATCTATTAAATACTAATAGCAGATATGGCATGATCAAAATGAAAAAAATATGTTCCCGTTGACCAAAGTCAGTAGGTAAAGGCAGAGCAAGAAAAGTGACAGCAAGTGTGAGTAGAAATAATTTAAGATAGAAAGGCTTGGTAAGTATATTGCGAGACGAAGATAGGAGTTTGTAGCAAATAAAAAGAGAAGTACTTGCAAGCCCAAAAATAAATAATCTAAATGCTAATGTAAGAGGTATTACAAAAATATGAGAAAAGGCAACTGGTATAGAATAAAGATATAAAAACATGGGGGGTGATGGTTCAAAAAAATCTTTAGCATAGTTGCCACCAGCAAGTAAGCGATCAGCCTCATATAATCCCCAGCTGATATCCCAATTAAAAAGCAAGGTAGATTGAATGATCCACGCTGCAACATAAATAATAATAAGCGCTATGATGAAAAAGCTATTTTTTTGCGGCATCGCTTAATAATTCTGCTTTATCAGTGATTTCCCAGCTTAAATTTAAATCATCCCGACCAAAATGACCGTAGGTAGCTGTTGGAAGATAGATGGGTTGTAGCAATTGCAACAGGTGAATGATATTGTGTGGCCGCAAATCGAAATGATGTTCTATCAATTGAATTATTTTTTGATTAGAGATATTACTTGTACCAAACGTGTTGACATACATAGAAGTAGGTTTGGCAAGACCGATAGCATAAGAAAGTTGAACTTCGCAACGATCAGCAAGTCCTGCTGCCACAATATTTTTAGCGACATAACGTGCGGCGTAAGCAGCAGAGCGATCCACTTTAGAAGGATCTTTGCCAGAAAAGCAACCACCACCATGACGCGCCATACCGCCATAGGTGTCCACAATAATTTTGCGTCCGGTTAAACCGCAATCACCTTGTGGGCCACCGATGACAAATCGACCGGTAGGATTCACAAGAAATTTAGTTTGTTTTAACCACTTTTCGGGAAAAACAGGTTTAATTATTTCTTCGATTACCGCTTCAACAAGATGAGTATAAGTGATATCAGGATGATGTTGTGTAGATAACACCACGCTACTGACAGCAGCTGGTTTGTGATTGATATAATGAAAAGTAACTTGTGATTTTGCATCTGGCCGTAACCAAGGTAACACATTTTCTTTACGTAACTGTGCTTGACGTTTCATTAATTTATGTGCATAGACAATTGGCGCAGGCATTAGCACATCCGTTTCATTGCTTGCATAACCAAACATTAAACCTTGATCCCCGGCACCCTGGTTTTCTTGCAATTTGTTATCAACACCGATTGCAATATCAGGGGATTGTTTGCCAATGGCTGTAATGATTGCGCAAGAATCGGCGTCAAATCCTACCTCGGAACTCGTATAACCGATATGACGAATAACGCCGCGTGCAATTTGTTCAATATCGGTCCAAGTATGAGTGGAAATTTCTCCGCCTACAAAAACCATACCGGTTTTTACCATGGTTTCACAAGCGACTCGTGCATGTTTATCACGTTTTAAGATATCATCAAGAATCGCATCAGAAATTTGATCGGCGATTTTGTCAGGATGGCCTTCTGAAACCGATTCGGATGTGAATAAAAATTCGTCTTGTTGCATGCTGATTGGTCAAGGTAAGATTTTATTCATCATAACATATAGATGGTTGTTCGGGAAAGCATATGTCATCTATTCATTCATCGCGCCGCCTTATTTGTATGCAACAGTGTCTCACTATTTTATTTATTCTTGCTCAATTATCTTTTTTCATGATTCATTACAACGTTACTGAATTGGTTGATTCACTGGTGAATAGTTCACTGTTGCAAGCAATCAGTTATCCAGTTGTTTTCTTCCCTATTCTCTTATTTATTTTCATTCAGTTGATTGCTTATTGTTTATGGGCGAGCTGGTTAGTATTTATTACCATATCAAATGGTGAATTATTTAAACTATCGAACATTGTCACATATGGTTTGGGAATTATTTTTTGGGTGGTTGGCATGATAGCAATGCTTAGTTTAAACTTTCATTATTTCCCAGGATCGTTTTTCGCAGAGCCATTTTATTACTCTTTATGGCTCAATAAAAGCAATCATTTTATTTTAATTGTTTTATTAATCATTTTAACTACTGCAACGTTATTAGCTTATATCAATTATTTTTACTATAAACGCCATCTGTTTTTTGGAGGCATTTTTTTATTATTTGGGTTGGTTGTGGGAATCGTATGGTTTTATAACTATTTTTTATTATTCACAGTGCGAGCACCCTATCATCAAACGAAACCAAACATTATTATGATTGGGTTAGATTCATTGCGCCCCGATTTCACTGGCTATTTTGGTCATCCTACTATTCACACACCAAACATCGATCATTTTTTACAAACAGGGGTTACAGTTACTCAAGCTTACACGCCACTAGCAAGAACATTTCCAGCGTGGGTGAGTATTCTAACTGGGAAATATCCAAAACATACTGGTGCGCGCAATAATTTAGTCGATATTCGTCAGTTAGCGATTAAAGATACACTCGCCAAACGTTTGCAACAAGCTGGTTATGAAACCATTTATGCAACCGATGAAAAACGCTTTAGCAATATCACAAAAGAATATGGATTTGATCAGGTGATTGGACCAAGCATGGGTATAAATGATTTTTTATTAGGAGGGCTAACTGATTTTCCAATGAGTAATTTGCTTCTTAAATTGCCTATTGCACGATTTTTATTTCCATATCAATATGCAAATCGTGCTGCTAGTGTAACCTATAATCCAAATGATTTTTTGCAGCTTGTTGATTATGCATTGAAACAAGTCCATCAACCTTTATTTTTGGCTATTCATTTGTGTTTGAGTCATTGGCCGTTCACATGGGCAGGCGATAATCAACCTATCCATTTCATTATGCCCGAACGATATACTAGCAGTGTGGAGGCGATCGATCGACAATTGGGTGATTTGCTTCATATATTGAAAAAAAATAAGATACTTGATCATAGCTTCATTGTATTACTTTCAGATCATGGAACAACATTAGGATTGCCTCATGATCGTTTCATTGAAAAAAAGAATTATGTGGGTGATCTACAACAAACAAAAAAAATAACAATGGCGAGATTAAGTGCTGCGCCTCATGACAGCCTTGATTTTAAACATGATTACACGATGGAAACATCTTATGGGCAGGCAACCGATGTGCTCAGTCTTAAACAATATCAAATAGTATTAGCATTGAAATCAACGAATAGCATGCCGCATGAAATAAAAAGTTTTACTCTCCTCATGGATATTGCGCCAACCATTTTAGATTATTTAAAATTACCTCCACTTGAGAACGCAGATGGTTTATCATTCATTTCTGCGTTTTCTACACAAGATACTTCTCTACACTCATTACGTAAGCGATTCTTTTTTATTGAAACGGGTGATACATTATCTGAAATTGAAACGGATGACATTCATATCGAAAAAGTGGTGCAACGCAAATTAAATGTGTATCAAGTAAATGCACAAAATGGTTTGTTATTTATTAATCCAAACAATGAAAAATATATTATACAAGCAAAACAGCGTGCTATTTTGCAAGGTAATTGGATGTTGGTTTATTATCCGAGAACCATACAAACAACGTTTAGTCATTTGTCTTTTTCCACCAAACTTATACCAACAATGAAATGGATGAAACCTTATTACGTATTGGTTGATTTAAAATCAGGTGCTTGGACAATGGATATGACTTTACCGTTAGTACAAAGAGCACCGATTGCCGAGCTTAAATTAAAATTGAAAGGATTTTATGGGGATGAGATAGTATGATTAAATGTATTCCCCGCGGCTATAAATGATACTCGCGTTTGTAAGAGATTGATTTATTTAATGAACGACAGCATCTTTCCCCGATCCCTCAAAATCAGTTAAGATGCGCATTCAAGCTTGTACTGTTTTGTCTCAAAGAGGACATGCAATGTCGCAATTAACGCGCCGTGATCGTGCTGATGCTATTCGTTTTTTGAGTATGGATGCTGTACAAAAAGCAAATTCCGGGCATCCTGGCATGCCTATGGGAATGGCTGATATTGCCGAAGTGTTATGGCATGATTTTCTTCAACATCATCCTGATAATCCGCATTGGATGAATCGTGATCGTTTTATTCTTTCTAATGGCCATGGTTGCATGTTGCAATATGCATTATTGCATTTAACTGGCTATCACCTATCTATCGATGATATCAAACAATTTCGACAGCTACATTCTAAAACACCTGGCCATCCGGAGTTGGGTGATACACCTGGTGTGGAGACAACGACCGGGCCGCTAGGGCAGGGTTTGGCTAATGCAGTAGGTATGGCGATAGCATCAAAACATTTAGCAGCTATATTTAATCGCCCTGATTTTTCTATCATCAATCATTTTATTTATTGTTTTATTGGCGATGGTGATTTGATGGAAGGTATTTCTCATGAAGTTTGCTCATTAGCAGGCACGTTGGGATTGGGCAAGCTTATTGTATTTTACGATGATAATGGTATTTCTATTGATGGTAATGTTTGCGGTTGGTTTCGTGATCATACGCCATTACGTTTTGAAAGCTATGGTTGGCATGTGGCACCTCACGTTAATGGACACGATAGTGAAGCGATTCGACAAGCTATTCTCGCAGCGCAAGCAGTTATTGATCAACCTTCTATTATTTGTTGCAAAACAATGATTGGTTGGGGTTCGCCTCATCTTGCAGGAACAGCAGGGACACATGGTGCAGCATTGGGTGATGTTGAAGTGGATGCAGTACGAACGCATCTCAAATGGCCGCACGTACCATTTGTTATTCCTAAAGAAATATATGAATCATGGGATGCGCGAGAAAAAGGCAAAGCATTAGAACAAGCTTGGCAAGCATTATTCGAGCGTTATCAACATCACTATCCTAAATTAGCTCAAGAATTATTGCGTCGCATGGAAGGGCAGTTGCCAGATGATTGGCAATTGATATCTCATACATTGTTGCAAGTCATGTATGAAAAAAAACAATCTATTGCTACACGTAAAGCCTCACAAATTTGCCTGGATGAATATGCGAATCATTTGCCCGAAATGATGGGAGGATCAGCAGATTTAACAGAATCCAATTGTACAAATTGGCGAGGAATGAGCGTTTTTTCAAATGAATTAGCAGAAGGTCGCTATATTCATTACGGTGTACGTGAATTTGGTATGTCAGGGATCATGAATGGCATAGCTTTATATAAAGGCATCATTCCTTTTGGCGGAACATTTTTAACTTTTTCTGACTATGCGCGTAATGCTATCCGGCTTGCTGCTATCATGCAGCAGCGGGTCATTTTTGTGTATACGCATGATTCAATTGGCTTAGGTGAAGATGGTCCCACCCATCAACCCGTGGAGCAATTGCCTGGTTTACGCCTTATGCCAGGCCTATCTATTTGGCGTCCTTGCGATACAGTAGAGACAGCAATTGCTTGGCAAAAAGCAAT
>MGXW01000047.1 GCA_001801495.1 Gammaproteobacteria bacterium RIFCSPHIGHO2_12_FULL_37_34 | reverse complement strand
AGATGCTAATATCTTGCCATCTATATATCCCTTTTGATGCATGCGTTTTTCTAATAAACTAATTTGCTTTTCATCCATAAACACACCAAGCTCACCTGGTTCTGAAAAATCAAGCAATGTTGTTAAAAATGTCGCACTCTGAACAAGTTGCGATTTTCCTTTTTTATGAAGATAAGCAAGCATACATCCCAGCAATGTTCCACCAACACAATAACCAACCACATTTATTTTTCTGGTTTTCATTATTGTTCGAATAATTTTCGATGCAGCAAGCGGACCTTCTAACATATAATCAATAAATTTTTTATTTCTATGTCGCGCATCAGGATTCACCCAAGAAATCATAAAAACCACATAGCCTTGATCAACCAACCATTTCACAAATGAATTATCGGGTTGCAAATCAAGAATGTAATATTTATTAACCCAAGGAGGAACCATCAATAAAGGATAACGATAAACTTTTTCAGTTGTCGGTGTATATTGAATTAATTGCATCAAATCATTTTGATAGATTATTTTCCCCGGTGTGCAAGCAATATTTTTACCTAACGTAAATGCAGATAAATCAGTATGATTTAATAAAAAAATATCTTTTCCTTGTTGTAAATCTTCTTGCATTTTTTTGAACCCATTGATGAGATTATATCCATTCGTTTCCACTATCTTAGCCATCACCTCCGGATTGGTATGAATAAAATTACTTGGCGAAATAGAGTTGATGAATTGGCGAGAAAAAAATCGAAATTTTTTAGCAGTTTTTTCATCATGAAACTCTATTGTATGAGATAGGTGATCAACATGTTGTGAAAGCAATAAATAAGATCGACGAATAAAATCAAATATTACATTTCTTTGCCAATAGTCATCTCGAAAGCGCTTGTCGCTTTTTTCTTGCAAAGGGCTATGCTTTGCTAATTCTTGATATAGGTCCGCATAGGGTTGCCAGTCACTTAACTGACTGCCCATTAATTTGTCGGGATGCTCTATCAGATAGTCCACAAGCTCTGACCACGTCTCGATTAAATATTGGCTGGTAAAATGAGCATCTGTCACTGAATCGTCCTTGTTTATCTAAACAAGATTCACGTTAAACGTTAATTCATGCTAAATTATTGCTGCACCAAATGCTATCTTATATTGACCTGGAGTGATGCTATATTCTGATATAAAAATGAATAAATGGTATTAAAATGAACTTAATTTGGCGATTTTTTTGGGTAATGATTTTTTCAAGATTCGCAAAACCAATCACTGGTCTTGCTGAAAGTTTCATCCGTTTTCGGGTGCTACCCACCGATGTGGATTTTCTTCTCCATATGAACAATGGCAGATATTTTTCGCTACTTGATTTAGCTCGCATTGATTTTTGCATTCGCAATCGATCGTTACCTATTTTACGTAAAAATAAAATTTATGCTGTTGCTGCATCAGAAATGATACGATTTAAAAAATCACTCGATTTATTTCAACGCTTTGACATCATGACACGTTTAATTGGTTGGGATAGCAAATTTTTTTATTTTACACATCATTTTAAAAAAAATGGGGAAGTGTATGCTTTATGTCTAGTAAAAGGATGTTTTCTCCATAAAGAAAAAGGCACATTGAATCCGAATGATGTAATAAAGTTAATTGGATATACTGAATCTTCTCCAATCTTGCCTCATTGGGTAAAACATTGGCAGGAAGCAGATCGTGAATTTAATCATGAAACCATGAGAACACCATGACAAACAAATTAGAAAAATCTGACTGTTGGTTAATACTACAAAATAATTGTTTACTTCTAAAAGAAAATTATTCTATACCCTGTTTAACTGCTAGTGAAACAGCCTCTCTAAGCAATCTTTTTCTAAGACGCTATCCACTTGGTTCCTTACATCATTACAATCTTTATTGTGCAGAAATTCCAATTGATTGCTCATTTCCACAAATGATTAGCGCTTTTCCCCTTAAAAAAGCATTGGAACACATGAATAATGAATGGCGCCATTTCCTCATCAAAGCACATGCCATTATTAATTGGGATAAAAATCATCAATATTGTGGCCACTGTGGAAGCAAAACAATTCCAAAAACTTCTATTTTCGAACGTGTTTGTAACAAATGCGCTCTTTCTTTTTTTCCACGAATTTCGCCCTCTATTATTGTACGTATTACAAAAGGTGAAGAAATTTTAATGGCAAGAGGACATCACTTTGCACCAGGTGTCTATGGTTTAATTGCTGGTTTTGTTGAAGTAGGTGAAAATATTGAAGAGGCAATTCACAGAGAAGTCAAAGAAGAAGTAGGCATTGAAATTAATAATCTTCACTATTTTGGATCGCAATCATGGCCTTTTCCTGATTCTCTCATGATTGCATTTACAGCTGATTATAGATCAGGTGAGCTTGTGAGTGATACTAATGAACTAGAAGAAGCTAATTGGTACCATTATCACAAATTACCAGGAGGACCATCAAGCAGCATTAGCATTGCAACACAATTAATTGAAGATTTTATAAAAACTCGGTCGCCCTGAATGTGTCGAAAAGCGCCCGGGTTTTTCTTAATGTTTATATCGCTACCACGAATCCCCTTTGGAAACCCCATCGGATAGGTCTAAAAGCCAAGCTTTCGGGTTTAAATTATAGAAGGATAAAAACCGTGAATAACTACAATAATTGGTGTGAAGAAAAACGTTCTGCTTATTTATACCAAATTATGGCGCAATACGAAAAAAATATTTTACATCAAAAATTATTTTCCAAACTCGCACTCGCTGCAGAAAAACAAGCAACGCTATGGGAAAATAAAATAAAAAAACAACATCCTCCAATGACTTTCATTTACCACCCTGATTTGCGCACACGTTTAGTAGCTGGCTTGGTTAAATACTTAGGTACAGAAAACATTCATTTTATATTATCCGCAATGAAGATGAGAGGCATGTCAGTGTTTACTCAAATTCATAGTGAACGCCGCCATACAACATTAAACACAGCTAGCAATTTACGAGCAGCGATATTTGGTATCAATGATGGTCTTGTCTCAAACATGAGCCTTATTCTTGGCATTTCTAGTGCTGGGGTGAGTAGTCACTACATGATATTAACAGGTGTAGCCGGGTTGTTAGCAGGAGCCTGCTCCATGGCTGCTGGTGAATATATTTCAGTTCGCTCCCAGCGCGACATGTTTGAATATCAAATTGCTCTTGAAAAACAAGAACTAGAAGAATATCCAGAAGAAGAAATTGAAGAATTAAATTTAATCTATCAAGCTCGCGGCATACCAATAGATTCGGCTGAAAAATTAGCAACACTCATGGTTAATAATCCTGAAACGGGTTTAAATACTTTAGCTCGAGAAGAACTAGGTATTCATCCGGATGATCTTGTATCACCGATTGGTGCCATGTTGTCTTCATTTGTTGCATTTGCTATCGGTGCACTTGTTCCATTATTACCTTTTTTATTTTATGAATCTGCTTGGAATTTGCTTGCTAGTATCATGGTAACAGCACTTGCTCTTTTTATGACGGGTGCTATCTTGAGTTTATTTATCAATCGTCATCCACTATTACTGGGTTTACGTATGCTTTTTATTGGAGCAATTGCTGGCAGCATCACCTATGTGATTGGTAGATGGATTGGAATGAGATTGATATGAATGAAGTAAGCTATTTGCTCTAGCTTTTCTTCATCTTCTCCACATAAAGCAAATAACAAATATACCCTGCTGCAATACCAACAAGAATATAAATTAAACGCCCTAACCACCCCATACCAAAAAGCATAGACACAAAATTAAAATTGAACAAACCCACCAAACCCCAGTTAATTCCACCAATCAATACAAGAATTAAAGCAGTCCAGCTATACAAATTTAACTCTTTCATAGACAACTCCTTTTGACTATTTTTGATGCATAAGTAGCATATCATAAACTTGCATATAGCGTAAGCTTCCATTTGTTACTCCATCTAGACACTGCTATACTACTCTTGCAATTGATACAGTCTTTTTCAAAATATATTTTTAATAATCAATAGCTTACATCAGCAAGGAGGTATAATGCCGTATCAGGAATTTCACGAAAATTGGAAATTATTTTCCAAACTCATTGATCAACTACCAAAATCTCAAGATGAACAAATTAATGTCTTAATTAACCGCTATATTGAACAAAACGTATCTATTTTAAATGAGATATTTGCAACCAGCATTGATAACCTTAAATTATTGCAAAAAGCTCAATCACCAACAGATATTATTTGCGCACAAGCTAGATTCACAAATGAGATTAATAAAAAACTGGCGCTTTCCGCACAACGGTTTTTAAATGCTTCCCTAGGGCATATTTCAGATTATAATGAGTGGTTAAAAGCCCATTGTGATTTAGCAACTGATTAATATTAAAACTATGTCGTGTTTACATTATAAACAAAACGAGCTGTATATTGAAAACGTCAATTTAAAAAAAATTGCCGAAGAATTTGGAACACCTTGTTATGTTTATTCACATGCTGCTATTCGTAACAATTGGCAAGCATTTGATCAAGCACTTCACTCTTTTTCGCATCGCATTTGTTATGCTGTAAAAGCAAACAGCAATATTGCTATTTTAAATATTCTCGCCAAACTTGGTTCGGGATTTGATATTGTTTCAGTAGGTGAATTGGAACGAGTCATTGCTGCAGGTGGCAATCCACAACAAATCATTTTTTCTGGTGTAGGTAAACGCGAAAACGAAATGGAGAGAGCAGCTGAGTTAGACATCTTTTGTTTTAATGTAGAATCAGAACCCGAATTAGAACGACTCGCTCTGATTGCTACAAAGCATAATAAAATACTCAACATTGCATTACGTATTAATCCGGATGTGAATCCACAAACTCATTCCCATATTACAACAGGAACCAAAGAAAATAAGTTTGGGATTGCAGCAGAGGATGTCATACCTATTTGTCAAGAAATAGCGACCATGCCACAATTAAAATTAATTGGCCTCGCTTGTCATATCGGTTCACAAATTACCGAACTCCATCCCTTTTTATTAGCAATGGATCATCTTATTAGACTATATCAAAAATTAAAACGAATGGGTTTTAATATTCATCATATGAATATTGGCGGTGGATTGGGCATTATCTATGATCATGAACACCCACCAAGTATTACAGACTATGCAACAGCCATCAAAGAAAAATTTAAGCATGACTCACTTGAAATAATTGTGGAACCAGGTCGCAGTATCATCGGCAATGCTGGCGTTTTATTAACACGTGTCGAATATATAAAACAAACCCATCATAAAAATTTTGCTATTGTGGATGCTGGAATGAATGATTTGTTGCGACCTGCGCTTTATAATGCATGGCAAACTATTTTACCAATCATTCAACATCAAGCTGAAACAAAATGCTATGATATTGTTGGCCCTGTGTGTGAATCAGCTGATTTTCTTGGTATCAATCGTGAACTAGCTATAAAAGCACATGATTTGCTTGCTATTGATACAGTTGGTGCATATGGTTTTTGCATGAGTTCGAATTATAATTCCAGATGTCGCGCTGCTGAAATTTTAATTGATGATCATCACATTCATTTAATTCGTCGGCGTGAAACGATCGCTGATTTAATCGGCTTAGAAAAGCTCAAAACTGATGCATAAGGACGCTTATGAAATTGCTCAGGTATGGCGAGGCAGGTAAGGAAAAACCAGCTTGCTTGGATGATGCAGGATGTATGCGTGATTTATCCCATCATATTCCAGATCTTGCTGGTGAAATCTTATCGCCAACTTATCTTGCTGAATTACAAAAAATAAAAATAGAAACTCTGCCTATTATTGAAAATAATTCGCGCATTGGCCCTTGTATTCATCAAGTCGGAAAATTTATTTGTATCGGGCTTAACTACCCAGACCACGCTAAAGAAACAAATGCAGATATTCCTACAGAACCCGTTGTTTTTTTAAAAGCAACTAGCTCCATTTGTGGTCCTTATGATCACACCATCATTCCGCATCATTCAACCCACACTGATTGGGAAGTAGAATTAGGTATTATTATTGGTAAATCAGCTAAACGCGTTTCCATAGAACATGCCTTAGATTATATTGCTGGTTATTGTGTGGTAAACGATGTGACAGAACGTCACTATCAACGACACAATACCACACAATGGGCTAAAGGAAAAAGTTGCGATACATTCGGACCCATTGGTCCATGGTTAGTCACGCCGGATGAAATGACTGATATACATCATTTAGCATTATGGCTAGAAGTGGATGGCAAACGTTATCAAAATGGCAATACACAACATATGATTTTTAAAGTACCTTATTTAATCAGTTATCTAAGCCAGTTTTTTACTCTGTACCCTGGTGATATTATTTCAACTGGTACCCCAGCTGGCATTGGTTGTGCCCAAAAACCAAATGCAATTTTTCTAAAACCAGGACAACAAGTCACATTAGGCATTACTGGGTTAGGTAAACAACAGCATCACATGATAGCAGAGGAAGTTCCGAAAAAATGAATTTTAATTTAAGCCAAGAACAACTAACTATTCGTAATACGGCTCGCGACTTTGCTGAACATGAAATGGCGCCCTTTGCGAGCAAATGGGATGAGGAATATATTTTTCCTATTGAAACATTACGCAAAGCAGCTTCTCTAGGGCTTGCTACTATTTATGTCCGTGGCGATGTGGGTGGTTCGGAATTATCACGGCTAGATAGCGCATTAATATTCGAAGAACTCGCAACCGCTTGTCCATCAACTGCTGCCTATCTTTCTGTTCACAATATGGTTGCCTGGTTGATTGATCAATATGGTCAGGATGATTTGCGAAAATCATGGCTACCTCGATTAGGAACCATGGAAGTTTTAAGTAGTTATTGTTTAACCGAACCAAGCGCTGGTTCGGATGCTGCTTCACTCAAAACAACTGCTGTGCGTAAGGGCGATGATTATGTTTTAAACGGCACAAAAGCATTTATCTCTGGTGGATCCGTGAGTGATTTATATGCCTGTATGGTCCGAACAGGTTATGAAGGGCCAAAAGGTATTACATGTTTACTTGTAGAAAAAAATATGCCAGGTATCAGTTTTGGCAAACAAGAAAAAAAACTGGGTTGGCATAGTCAACCAACTACGATGGTATTTTTTGAAAATTGTCATGTACCTATTCATTATCGAATTGGCCAAGAAGGAGAAGGCTTTAATATTGCATTATCTGCATTAAACGGTGGTCGAGTAAATATCGCTGCTTGTTCATTAGGTGGTGCCAAGCAATGTATTCGATTAGCTCGACACTATATGCAAGAACGAATGCAATTTAAAAAAAAACTTGCTGAATTTGAAGCTTTGCAATTTAAATTGGCAGATATGTTAACCGAATTTGAAGCTGCTCGTTTAATGACATATCATGCAGCATCAGCACTTGATCACCACCATGCAGAAGCCATTCGATATTGCGCCATGGCAAAACGTCTAGCAACTGATCTATGTTTTGAAATTTGCAATCAAGCGTTACAATTATACGGTGGTTATGGATACATGCAGGATTACCCCATCGAACGCTACGTACGTGATCTTCGCGTTCACCAAATCCTTGAAGGTACAAATGAAATTATGCGTTTGATTATCGCAAGACAAACTTTTCGAAATGAATTTGAGTTATAATGGAATAGTATAGTCGGAAAATGGCTATTCATCTTCAAAGAGAATGTTTATTAAACCGTGTCATTGCTTATGTAGACGAGGGACGTCGCGACCATGGATGGTGATAAGCGCCGAGTACAGGGATGTACGCTCCCGAGTCACATAAGCAATGACACGGTTTAATAAACATTCTCTTCAAACACATGGAGAACGCTCATGCGCCTTCAAAATAAAGTCGCAATGATTACTGGATCAGCAAGTGGCATTGGCAAAGAAATTGCTGAAGTCTTTGCTAAAGAAGGTGCAAAGATTGTCATTGCTGATTTAAATGCAAATGAAGCTGATGCAACTGCTAAAGAAATAATTGCTAAAGGCGGTCAAGCACTCGGCGTGAAAATGGATGTAACAAATGAAGCCGAAGTCGATCAGGGTGTCGCGCAAGCGATTAAAACATTTGGTGGAGTCGACATTTTAGTAAGCAATGCAGGTATTCAACATATCGACCCCATTGATAAATTGGCTTTAGCTGATTGGAAAAAATTATTGGCTATCCATCTAGATGGTGCTTTCCTCACCACACGCGCTTGTTTACGCAATATGTATGCACGCAATCAAGGCGGCTGTATCATTTATATGGGTTCGGTTCATTCCAAAGAAGCTTCTCCTTTAAAAGCGCCTTATGTTACTGCCAAACATGGCTTAATTGGTTTATGCAAAGTTGTCGCAAAAGAAGGTGCTGCACACAAAGTACGTGCAAATGTTATTTGTCCTGGTTATGTACGAACACCACTTGTTGATAAACAAATTCCCGAACAAGCCAAAGAGTTAGGGATGAGTGAACAAGATGTCATTAAAAAAGTTATGTTAAAAGAAACAATTGATGGCGAATTCACCACAACCATGGATGTCGCTCAAGTTGCTTTATTTTTTGCATCGTTTGATTCCAACGCTTTATCAGGGCAATCTTTAATCGTGAGTCATGGTTGGTTTATGCAATAAAAACTCTTTATAAGGAGCAGTCGTGACCAAAGACCCTGCTACTGCTTTTGATCGCATTGTTTATTTATTTCAAGGCGGTGGCGCCTTAGGTGCTTACCAGGCAGGTGTATTTAAATGCTTACACGAACATGGCTACACACCCAATTGGCTAATTGCAACATCGATCGGCTCTATTAATAGTGCAATCATTGTTGGTAACTCGCCTGAACAACGTGTGAATAAACTCGAAGAATTTTGGCATAGCATTGCAACAAAAATACCTCCTGCGCCTGATACTGTTAATAATATTTATATGGAGCGTTGGCAACATTTTTTAAGTGCATTTATTACCGAAACAATAGGCCAACCTGGTTTTTTTAAACCACGATGGTGGAATCCTTGGTGGAGCACTGAAAGTACAGTAGACAAATTAAGTTATTATGATACAAGTGAATTGCGCGATACATTAATGCGTTTCATTGATTTTGATCGCATCAACGAGAAAAAAATTCGCCTGAGTATGGGAGCCGTGCGGGTTGCAACAGGTAAATTAGTTTATTTTGACAATACCAAACATATCATTACACCTGAACATATCATGGCAAGTGCTGCACTTCCTCCTGGATTTCCTGCTATTTCTGTTGATGGTGGCATGTATTGGGATGGCGGCGTGCATTCCAATACACAAATTAATTTACTAGGAACAGACGATCAACCCATTCGTACCTTATGTTTTATGGTGCACTTATTTAATTCATTTGGCCATCGGCCAGCTGCCATGGATGATGTATTAAAGCGACAAAAAGATATCAGTTATTCTAGCCATCATTTATTATTCATTAAAGCATATGAAAAATTACATAATTTAAAACATGCTATTCGCATTTTAAGTGAACATTTGCCTGAAGAAAAAAAACAAGATCCACGATTACAAAAATTAATTAATTTGGGCCAATGCGGTGTGATTCAACTCGCTCGTTTTCATTATCAAGGCAAACTATCTGATTTATCCACCAAAGATTTTGATTTTTCTTTACCCTCCATTATGGATCATATGCAATGTGGATATGTGGATGTCGCTAAAACATTAAAAAATCCACCTTGGGCTAAACCACAGCATGGTGATAGCGGTATTGTGATTCATGAATTATCAGATGAACCCATTAATGACGATGATCCGTTTGTTTAGTTAGCTTCGAATCTGGATAATGTAGAACCATCTGTCGTTCAGTAGGAATCGCAGTAAGATAAACAACTTTGCCTGGTCTGCATGAAAATAATTAATCGTTTTTTATGGCTCTAATTCTAGTGATTCCTTAAGTAGTGCACGATAAAAATCTCGACGCTCAATACGATCAAGCTC